>NZ_JAGJBZ010000001.1:3010000-3262500 GCF_020010925.1 Streptomyces griseiscabiei
GAGGGCCGGCTGGCCTCCATCCGCGCCATCCGGGTGAGGTCGGGGTTGACGGCCTTCCTGCTGCCCTCGCCCTCCTCGAAGAGGTCGTACATCCGCCGTCCGGCCAGCACATGCTGGAACAGCGGTACGGGCCGGTGCTCGGAGACGATCACATCGGTGTCACCGCGCACGGTGTCCAGCCAGTCGCCGAACTCCTCGGCGTTGGACACGGTGGCCGAGAGCGAGACGAGGGTGACCGACTCGGGAAGGTGGATGATCACCTCTTCCCACACCGCGCCCCGGAAGCGGTCGGAGAGGTAGTGCACCTCGTCCATGACCACATAGCCGAGGCCCAGGAGGGTCCGGGAGCCCGCGTACAGCATGTTCCGCAGCACCTCGGTGGTCATCACGACCACGGGGGCGTCGGAGTTGACGCTGTTGTCACCGGTGAGCAGGCCGACCTTGTCGGCGCCGTAGCGGCGGCACAGGTCGGCGTACTTCTGGTTCGACAGCGCCTTGATCGGGGTCGTGTAGAAGCACTTCTTGCCCTGCTGCAGGGCGAGGTGGACGGCGAACTCGCCGACGATCGTCTTGCCCGAGCCGGTGGGGGCGGCCACCAGGACGCCCTTGCCCGCCTCCAGTGCCTGGCAGGCCTCGATCTGGAAGGGGTCGAGACCGAAGTCGTACATCGCGCGGAATCCGGCGAGCGCGGTTGCCTGCTCGGCAGCGCGCGTGCGGGCTGCCGCGTACCGCTCGGCCGGTGAGAGGTCCTCTGTCATCGTGCTTTCGAGCGTACCGGGCCCCACTGACAACAGGACGATCATTATCCGGATCGGACCGCGCTGGTCACGGGGAACACACAGCCGCAACCCGGCGCCCGCCGTTAATCACTTCCCGATTCGATGTTGACAGGTTACGTTCACAAAGCAACGATCACCGGATCAGCGACGGACCGTGACCAGGCCGTCTCACCTTGTTCGTTTTCTTCGGGGAGTTCACTTGAAGCGCTTGACCACGCGCGCAGCAACAACCGGTGCCGCTCTGGGCCTTGCCATGGTCGGCCTCATCGCCGTACCTTCTCCGGCCTCCGCCGCCGCGGCCACCAAATGCACAGGCGAGCAGCACAAGACCTACGACACCATCGGCGCGAACCTCGACGTGTACGTCGACCTGTGTGTGAGCAGGACGTCGAGCAACAACTACCAGGCCACGGTCAGGTTCCGCTGGTCCGACGGCGGTGGCGGCCTCAGCACCGGCATGGACAAGCTGAAGGTCAATCTGCGCCTGGAGCGGAACGACACCGCGCACCGGACGGCTTCCGCCGACTACGCCGCGGCCACCAACGCCTTCCAGTCGGGCAACCGCGGGTTCTCGACCACGACCTTCCACAGCACCACGACCGGCGGCTGGACCGCCGACGGCACCATCGACTGGGACATCAACAACGACGGAACAGGTGGCGGCACCACCCAGTTGCAGGGCTCCGGAGAGATCTAGCAGGACCTCCGCCGTTCCGGGCGAACACCGATGGGGGCCTACCGATATTTCGGTAGGCCCCCATCGTTTGTCCAGCGTCTAGGTGACGTCGTCGTACCCGTTGATCCGTTCCCGCTCGGGCTCCGCCTGCGCGGGAAGCGTCCTGCTCGCGGAGACGGTCTCGATCTCACCGATGCTCTCCGGCGTGAGGTCCAGTTCGGACGCCTCGTCGTCGTCCGGCTGCATCGCCTCGATGCGGGCCCGGCGCCTGTCGTTGACCAGGCCGATGGCACACGCGCAGAAGTAGAGGATCCAGATGGGGGCCGCCAGCGCCATCATGGAGATGGGGTCGGTGCTGGGGGTGGCGATCGCCGCGAACAGCGTGATGCCCAGGATCATCCCGCGCCACCAGCCGGCCATCTTCTTGCCGGAGAGGACACCGCCGAAGTTCAGCATCACGAGCAGCAGGGGCAGCTCGAAGGAGAGGCCGAAGACGATGATCATCCGCATGATCAGGTTCAGCAGATCATCGAGGGGAAGCTGGTTGTCGCTTCCGATGATCGAGAACTGCAGCATGACCGACGCCATCTTGGGCAGCGACCAGTAGGCGAAGTACGAGCCCATGAGGAACAGCGGGAAGCCCGCCGCCACGAACCCGAGGCTGTACTTCTTCTCGTTCCGGTGCAGCCCCGGGGCGACGAACGCCCAGAGCTGGTAGAGCCAGACCGGGGCGGCGAGCACCACGCCCGACGACAGCGACACCGTGAGGGCGAGCGTGAACGGGCTCAGCAGGCCGTTCTGCACGATGCGCGCGCAACTGGTCTGGCTACTGTCCTTCGCCAACTCGGCGAAGCTGTACTGGCATCCCACCGCCTGGAGAATGGGATCCGTGAAGAACTGGATGATGTCCTTGTAGAACATCACCGCCACGACCGTCGTGACGACGATGGCCAGGAGGCTCTTGACAAGGCGGTTTCGCAGCTCGCGCAGGTGCTCCGCGAGGGGCATCCGCCCCTCGGGATCCTTGTCGTTCTCCGTCTTGCGGGCAGACTTGAGCAACCCACATCCTCATCTCGTGCGGCAGGCCGGAAATCCTGTCCGGCCTTGCGTCAGCGCTGGGTCGTGTCCGTCGGCTCGGCCACCGGGCGGGAGCTGGTCACATCACCGGGGGCGGCCTGGATCGTGCGCTGCACCGGGGCTTCGCCGTTCTGGTGCGCGGGCGCGGCGGCCGGGGTCGTGTCGTCCTGTCCGTCCGACTTCATCGCCTTGGCCTCGCTCTTGAGGATGCGGGCGGACTTGCCCAGCGAGCGAGCCATGTCCGGCAGCTTCTTCGCACCGAACAGCAGGATGACGACGACAAGGATCAGAATGATCTCGGTGGGGCCGAGGTTACCCATAGCTGTCTACCTTCTTCACCGAGGCGGCGGGTGGGGGCTGTCCGACCTGTCGGACACGTGTCCGATCGATCGTGCTGGCAGCGATCGTAACTCCCAGGGGTGAACGTCAGGCAATCCCTGTGCGCACTCCCGATTCGCGACCCGGGCCTCGTTCTCCGTGCCGCGACAGGCAGCGTACCTGCCGAAGGTGAGAAGGTGACAGGGCGAAGTGGCGCAAAACGCACTCGGCGGCCAAGTCACAGGAGCCTCGGCGGGAACTCACAGAGCGTCCACAGAGCGGGCCGCGCTCGCCGTCGACCGCTCCAGTTCCTCCGCCGCCCGGTTGATCCTCCGGGCCGACTCCGTGACCTGCGCACCCAGCCTCTGGGCCTCCAGGAAGACCCGCACGGCGAGCACCCCCAGCACGACCAGACCCACGAAACCCACAGCCACCGCGAACATCGCCCAGAACATGGCGACGACCCTAGCCCGCCGAATGCAGTCGCAGTGTTCTTACCCCGCCGCCGGTCAGCAGCTCGACGATCCGCTCACCGGCCGGCTTGCGGACGGCGGTGCCGCACTCGGGGCAGGTGAACGAGTAGAAGGTGGACTTGCTGGTGGCGCCGATGGCCAGCCGCAGCGCGCTCGCCCCCAGCTCGAAGTTGGCCCGGCAGTCGGGGCAGCCGGCCCTGAACACCACGTCGACCGCCTTCTTCATCCCCGCGAAGGCGACCGCCACGGTCATCTCCTGGATCTCCTGCACACCGGATTTGACGCCGGACGTCACACTCGTCACACCCGACACAACCGACCCGCCGCTCACAGCCCTCGTATCTCCCTCTTCCGGTAGTACGCGTCACGATCTGCCGCTGTCACGATCCGCCGTCGCCACGGGGCCCTGCGTAGCCACGATCCGCCGACGGATGCCATGGGTCCCGCCCCTGGACGTCAGGCTCTCGCCGGCCCGGCCTCGCCATAGGCCGCCAGCGCCTCGCGGGCCGCCCGGCGGGCGCTGTCGGCGAGGTCCTGCGGGGAGACGATCCGGCCGTCGCGCCCGAGCCGCAGCGCCAGGCGCCTGAGCGAGGCGGGATCGGGGGTGCGCAGACTGATGCGCAGCCCGCCGTCCGGCAGCTCCTCGGCGCTGTCGTGCGGGTAGTACTCGGCGACCCAGCGCCCGCCGGGACCCACCTCGACGACGACCTCGGGGTCCTCGGCGGCGGGCTGCACCAGCGCCTCCGACAGATCCCGCAGCTCGACCTCGGGCGGCGCGGACGGCTCGTCCAGGATCTTGATCTCGGCGACCCGGTCCAGCCGGAACGTACGCCGGGCCTCGGAGCGGCGGCACCAGGCCTCGACATAGGTGTGCCCCACGCTGACCAGGCGGATCGGGTCGATCTCGCGCTCGGTGAGCTCGTCACGGGCGGGCGAGTAGTAGCGGATCCACAGCCGCCGGCGCTCCGAGATCGCCCGGTCGACGTCCGCGAAGACCCCGCCCTCGGCCTCGAAGGTGACCGACAGCCGTGAGCTGGCGCCCGCCGCGTCCCCGGCCGCGCCCTCGACCTTGGCGGTGGCCCGCAGCAGCGCCTGCCGGTCGCTCTCGCGCAGCCCGGGCAGCGTGGCGACCGCGCGGGCGGCCACCAGCAGGGCGGTGGCCTCGTCGGCGGCGAGCCTGAGCGGCTCGGCCGCCTCCGCGCCCAGGGCGGCCGGGTTGTGCCACCAGATGCGTTCGCCGTCGGTGTCGATGTCGAGCAGATCACCGCCGCGGAAGCTGGTCCCGCACATGGGCAGCACATCGAGGTCCGAGACCAGCTCGTCCTCGGTGATCCCGAAGGCTCGGGCGACGTCCTCGATCCGGGCGCCGGGCCGCTCCCGCAGATAGGTCACCAGGGAGAGCATCCGCCGGGTCTGGTCGATGGCGTTCGCCGGCCGGGCCGGTTTTCCCACCACGTTCTTACGTCCCCCTCAACCCTTGGCCACGGCACGCAGCCGGTCCACCACATCGGCCCGCAGCTCGGCCGGCTCCAGGACCACCACATCGGGCCCGAACTCCACCAGCCAGGCGTCCAGACCGTGCCCGTACGGAATCTCCAACTCGTCCCAGCCGTCTCCGAGTTCCCGTACGGCCGAGGCCTTCGCCCGCAGCGGGTAACCGGCGCCCGTCCGCAGCCGGATCAGCGCGGAGCGGTCGGCGGTCTCACCGGCCCAGCCGGCCACCGTCTCGCGCACGGTGACGACGTCCGGGACCTCGGCGGTGAACGCGGCGCCCCGGCTGCGGACCCGGCCGGTGATCCGGGAGAGCCGGAAGACCCGCTCGGCGCCCCGGTCCCGGTCGAAGCCGGCCAGATACCAGTGACCGCGCCAGCACTCCAGCGCCCACGGCTCGACATGGCGGGGCTCGGGGCGGGCGGCGGTGGCCTTGCGGTAGTCGAACACGACGGGGCGGCGGTCCCGGCAGGCCAGCATCAGGGGCTCGAAGGCGGCCTCGTGCACCGGGATGCGCGGCTCCAGGGCGCCATGCGTCTCGTACGGGTCGACGTCCTCGGGCAGCCCGGCCGCCCGCAGCTTCTGCAGAGCGCCGCTGGCGGCCCCGGCGAAGCGGGCCTGCTGCCACACCTTCGCGGCGAGCCCGAGGGCCGCGGCCTCCTCGGCGTCCAGGGTGATGGGCGGCAGGCTGTTGCTGTCGCGGCGGGCCAGATAGCCGACCTCGCCGTCGAGGTTCTCCACCGTCTCGATGACCAGACCGAGTTCGCGCAGATCGTCCTTGTCACGCTCGAACATGCGGTTGAAGGAGTCGTCGCTGCCGGCTTCGAGATAGGCCTCGATGGACTCCCTCAGCTCGCGCTTGCTGAGCGGCCGGCGCGTCCCCAGCAGACACAGCGCCAGGTTCATCAACCGCTCGGCCTTGGCAATGGCCATCGACGCCCTTCCTCCGGGTGTTTCCGCGGCACGAACCTACCGCTACGAAGCGTCGCGGCAAAAGCCGAGGGCCCATGCCCGAACAGGCATGGACCCCAGACGGTCGAGACCGGTCACGACATGATCAGTCGTGATGCGGTTTCCGACAGATCAGACCCCGAGCAGGTCCACCACGAAGATCAGCGTCTCACCGGGCTTGATCGCCGGGGTGGGGCTCTGGTCGCCGTAGGCGAGGTGGGCAGGGATGGTCAGCTGACGGCGGCCACCGACCTTCATGCCCTGCACACCCTGGTCCCAGCCCTTGATGACACGACCGCCACCGAGCGGGAAACGGAACGGGGCGCCACGGTTCCAGCTGGCGTCGAACTCCTCACCGGTGGAGAAGGACACACCCACGTAGTGCACGGTGACGGTCTGACCCGCCTGGGCCACCTCGCCGTCGCCCTCCCAGATGTCCTTGATCGCCAGGTCCGCCGGCGGCTCGCCCTCGGGGAAGTCGATCTCGGGCTTCTCAATGCTCACGTCTTCAGGCTCCTGCTTGTGTATGTACATATGTGTACGGGGGCAACGCCGGACAGTCTCGCATCCCGGCCCCGGGTGCTACATCTTCGCGAGGATGTCCACGGTGAACACCATCACGGAGTCCTTCTTGATGTCGCTGCCGCTCGGCGGCGTGTCCCCGTAACCCAGCTTGGGCGGGATCACGATGAGAAGGCGACTGCCCACCTTCTTGCCGGTCATGCCCTGCGACCAGCCCTTGACGACCTGCTGCAGCCCGAACGAGCTGAGCGCGTCCCGGCTGTAGGAGGAGTCGAATTCCTTGCCGTTCTCCCACAGCACACCCTTGTACTGCACCAGCAGACTGTCGTCCGCGCCGACCTCCGGGCCGTCACCCTCGATGATGTAGTTGGCCACCAGCTTCGTCGGCGGGTCGACCTTCGGGACCTCGATGGACGGCGCCTTGCCGTCGGTGTTGGTGCCCACCTTCGGCAGATCCACGTCGTCCTGCGCGACCTTCGTGCCCTTCGCCGAGCTCTTGGCGTTGAAGGTGTTCTGCACATCCACGACGAAGACCAGCGTGTCGGTGCCCTTGATCCCCGCCTGCGCGTTCCCGTCCTTGCCGTAGCCCCAGGTCGGCGGCACCGCCATCTGGACCCGGCTGCCGGCCTTCTTGCCCGTCAGCGCATACCGCCAGCCGTCGATGATGCCCTGCGGGGAGAGCTGGATGACCAGCGGCGTCTTACGGTCGTAGGAGTTGTCGAAGACCTTCGCCGTGGACCAGATCTGCCCCAGGTAGTTCGCCTGGATGTAGTCGCCCTCGGCGATCGTCCCGCCGCTGCCCGCGATGACCGTCTTCACCGCCAGGTCCTTCGACGGATCACCGCTGCCCTTGGCGACGGTCGGCTTCTCGTCGAACTTCACCCCGTTCGTGATCGCCGGCAGCGGACCGTCCACGATCTTCGGCGGCTTCGCCGCGCTCGCCGACGCGGACGGGCTGCTGCTGGCCTTGGCCGAGTCGGACTCACCGTCACCACAGGCGGCGAGCGTGACCAGTCCAGCGGGGACGGCGATGAGAAGGGAGCGTCGGCGCACGGTGAAGGCCTCGTATCGGTCGATCTTGTCGGATGGCGTGCGCGCAACTCTACGGCGTGCGAAGGGCGCCGTACGGCAAACGTACGGCGCCCCGCGTTGCGTTCCGACAATCAGGCCTGGAACATTCCGGCTCACATTCCCGCGATGAGCTTCTCCACCCGGTCGTCCACCGAACGGAACGGGTCCTTGCACAACACCGTGCGTTGTGCCTGGTCGTTGAGCTTGAGATGCACCCAGTCGACCGTGAAATCCCGGCGCTGTTCCTGTGCGCGCCGGATGAAGTCACCACGCAGCCGCGCCCGAGTGGTCTGCGGCGGAACCGACTTGCCCTCGAAGATCTTCAAGTCATTGCAGATGCGGGCGGCTTGGCCTTTCCTCTCCAACAGGTAGTAGAGGCCACGACGGCGGTGGATGTCGTGATACGCGAGGTCTATCTGCGCGACCCGCGGATGCGACATGGTCATGTTGTGCTTGGCGCGGTACCGCTCGATGAGCTTGTACTTCATCACCCAGTCGATTTCGGTGCCGATCCGGTCGAGGTCCTCCGCCTCGATCGAGTCCAGCGTGCGGCCCCACAGCTCCAGGACCTGCTCGACGGTGCCCGTACGGATGCCGCGGCGCTCCACGAAGTCCACGGCCTTCTCGTAGTACTCGCGCTGCACCTCCAGCGCGGAGGCCTCCCGGCCGCTGGCCAGCCGCACCTTGCGACGGCCGGTGAGGTCATGGCTGACCTCGCGGATCGCCCGGATCGGGTTCTCCAGCGTCAGGTCACGCATGACCGTGCCCGCCTCGATCATGCGCAGCACCAGGTCGGTCGCGCCGACCTTGAGCAGCATGGTCGTCTCGGACATGTTCGAGTCGCCCACGATGACGTGGAGACGGCGGTACCGCTCGGCGTCCGCGTGCGGTTCGTCACGGGTGTTGATGATCGGCCGGGAGCGGGTGGTCGCCGAGCTGACGCCCTCCCAGATGTGCTCCGCGCGCTGGCTCACGCAGTACACCGCACCACGCGGGGTCTGCAACACCTTGCCCGCGCCGCACAGCAGCTGCCGGGTGACCAGGAACGGAATCAGGATGTCGGCGAGCCGGGAGAACTCCCCGTGCCGCGCCACCAGATAGTTCTCGTGGCAACCGTAGGAGTTGCCCGCCGAGTCCGTGTTGTTCTTGAAGAGATAGACGTCGCCCGCGATTCCCTCCTCGTGCAGGCGGCGTTCGGCGTCGACCAGCAGTCCCTCGAGAATGCGCTCGCCGGCCTTGTCATGAGTGACGAGTTCGGTCACGTTGTCACATTCGGGTGTCGCGTATTCCGGATGTGAGCCCACGTCGAGATAGAGGCGGGCCCCGTTCCGCAGAAACACATTGCTGCTGCGGCCCCATGACACGACACGGCGGAAGAGGTACCGCGCCACCTCGTCAGGAGACAGACGGCGCTGTCCCCTGAACGTGCATGTGACGCCGTACTCGTTCTCCAGCCCGAAAATGCGGCGGTCCATGACTGAACATTACGCCCGATCCACCGAGCTGAAACGGGGTTCGGCAGCACGGTTTGGATCATTTTCCGATGAGACCGCAACCACCGCACCCTCGGAAGGAACGGCGAGAACCCGCCCCGTGGCCAGTAGCACCAGCAACGACACGGCCCCGGCGGCACCCGGCACCACGAACCCCCACAGCGTCCCGCCCCACTCGACGACCGGCCCCGCGACCGCCGTTCCGACCGACTGGCCCACCGTGAACGTCGTCACGATCCACGAGAACGCCTCCGTGACCGTCCCCCGCGGCGCGTGCCGGTCGACGAGGACGAACACACAGGCGATGGCCGGCGCCAGGAACACCCCCGCGAGCGTCGTCAGCCCCGTCATCCCCACCGGCCCCGGCATCAGCGTCAACGGCACATAACAGACCGCCAGCAGCGCCACCAGCACCTGCAGCCGCCGCTCCGGCGCCCCGCCCCACTGCCGCGCGCCGTACACCGTGCCGCCCAGCAGCGCGCCCAGTCCGACACCCGCCATCAGCCAGCCGTAGACGGCGTCCCCGCCGTGGTCGTCCGCGTACGAGACGGCGGCCACGGTGATCGAGCCGAGCGCGATCCCGACGAACAGGAACGCGCCGAGCAGCGCCAGCAGCCCGGGCGAGCGCAGCGCGCCCAGCCAGTGCGCCTCGCGCGGCGCCGAGCGCCAGGCCCGAGACGGCGGCGAGACGACCACCCACAGGGCGCCCAGCACCCCGATCGCGCTGAGCACGACCAGCGCCGCCGACGCCGACCACAGCGCCACGCACAGCGTCACCAGCAGCGGCCCCACGGTGAACATCAGCTCCTGCGCCACGGCGTCCATCGCGTACGCCGTGTGCACCTGCTCCTCCTTGCGCAGGACCGTGGACCACAGGGCCCGCAGCCCGCCCTCCAGAGGCGGCGTGAACAACCCGGCGACGGCCATCGCCAGATACGCCACCGGCAGCGGATCCAGCCCCGACAGCGCGAAGACGACCATCGCGAGGGCCGACACCACGGCTGCCGGCAGCTGCACCCGCGGCTGTCCGAACAGGTCCACCAGCCGCCCCAGCAGCGGCTGCCCCACGGCGTTGGACAGGCCGTACACGGCCGCCAGCGCGCCCGCGAGGCTGTACGTGCCGCCCTCGGCCCGTACGAAGAGCACGATCGCGATCGCGGCGGTGGCGTTGGGCAACCGGCCCACCAGCGTCCCGGCCAGCAGCCGCGCGGCGTGCCGCGTCCTGAGGATGTCGAGATATCCGGCGGCCATGTCCTGCCTCTCGATGGGCTCCCGACGAGGGAAGTGTTACGTATAACGTCGTCTTTCATACGTACCATGTGCCCTGTCCACGAGTCCAGACGAGGGAGCAGGCCGACGGTGGCACGAAGCAGTACGCGCCCCACGAGCCGTGACGTCGCCCAGGCCGCCGGCGTCTCCCAGGCAGCCGTCTCCCTGGTCCTCGGCGACAAATGGCGCGGCCGGGTCTCCGAGACCACGGCCGAACGCGTCCGCGAGGCCGCCCGCGAACTGGGCTACCGGCCCAACCTCGCCGCCCGCAACCTCCGCCTCGGCCGCACCCGCACCGTCCTCCTCGTCGTCCCCGCCCTCACGACCGAGTTCTTCGCTGGCGTCTACACCGGCGCCGCCCGCGTCGCCGCCCGCCACGGCTTCGGCGTCGTGCTCTACCCCTCCCCCGAGGGCGTCGGCCCCGCCCGCGACCCCTTCGCCTCCGCACAGGCCGCCCTCGACGGCGTCATCGCCTCCTCCATGGCCGCCGACGCCCTCACCGCCATCCGCGGCGACCAGCTCCCCCTGGTGATGCTCGACAGCGACCCCGAAGGCAGCCTCGGCGCCGCAACCGTCAACCTCGACATCCGCGACGGGGTCCGCCAGGTCGCCGAACACCTGCTCGCACTCGGCCACCGCCGCTTCCTGCACCTGGCCGCCGACATCCCCTCCTGGACCTTCGACGTCCGCGCACGCGCACTGGCGACACACGTGGGCTCGATGCCGGGCACGTCCCTGCGGACGGCCGCCGCGCCGATCTCCATCGAAGGCGCCCTCGCCGCGGCGGAGGCAGCCCTGTCAGGGGCCGGGGACGACGAGCGCCCCACCGCGATCGTCTGCGACGACGACAAACTGGCCGCCGGCGCCTACAAGGCCGCACGACGCCTCGGCCTGCGCATCCCCGAGGACCTCTCCGTGACCGGCCTCGACGACCTCGCCCTCGCCACGGCACTCGACCCCGAGCTGACCACCGTACGACTCGACGCGGAACTGTTCGGCGAACGAGGCATGGCAGCCCTGCTGGCCGTCCTGGAGGGACGTACACCGGTGGAGGGGGACATCCCCGTGGAACTGGTGGCACGCGGCTCCACCGCACGACCAGGAAGCTGAGAAACGCCGTGCGCCCCGGCCTCGCGTCGGCCGGGGCGCACTACGGACTACAGGAAACGGGCCGTACCGGCCCCGCCGCCCCTACTCGTCCTCCTCCTCGGCGCTCTCCGCCTCCGTGGCCGCGCCACCCGCCTCCAGCAGCCGGTCGAGCTGCCGGCCCACGATGCGCTTGAACTTGCGCTGCTGCGGACGCGTACGGTCCAGCACCGCCACCTCCAGCCGCTCGGCGGGGATCTCCCGCTGCGTGCCGTTGGTGTCACGGGACAGGGCCTGCACGGCGAGCTTCAGCGCCTCCGCCAGGGACATGCCGTCCTGATGACGCTGGTCCAGATAGGTGCTGATCTGCTCGGCGTTACCACCGACCGCCACCGAGCCGTGCTCGTCCACGATCGAACCGTCGTGCGGCAGCCGGTAGATCTGGTCGCCCTCGGGGGTCTCCCCCACCTCGGCCACGACCAGCTCCACCTCATACGGCTTCTCGGCCGCCGAGGAGAAGATCGTGCCCAGCGTCTGCGCGTAGACGTTCGCCAGACCACGGGCGGTCACGTCGTCACGGTCGTAGGTGTAACCACGGAGATCGGCGTACCGCACACCGCCGATCCGCAGGTTCTCGTACTCGTTGTACTTACCGGCGGCGGCGAAACCGATCCGGTCGTAGATCTCGCTGAACTTGTGCAGCGCGCGGGACGGGTTCTCGCCGACGAACACGATGCCGTCGGCGTACTGCAGCACGACGAGGCTGCGACCACGGGCGATGCCCTTGCGGGCGTACTCCGCCCGGTCGGCCATCGCCTGCTGGGGTGAGACATAGAACGGAGTCGACACCGGTTATCCGTCCCTTTCTGTCGAAGTCACTGGATCACCTTGATAAGGGGGCCGTCGCGGGCCGGACCGGCTAGAGCAGCGCGGCCCGGGGACCGTCCGGCTGCTCCAGACGGCGTTCCAGGATCGAACGGGCGATCGCGGAGGACTCCTCGTCGGTGAGCCGGCGGAAGCCGTCATCGGTGATCACGGTGACGATGGGGTAGATCCGGCGGGCCACATCGGGACCACCGGTCGCCGAGTCGTCGTCCGCCGCGTCGTAGAGGGCCTGGATCACCAGGGTCGTGGCCTCGTCCTCGGAGAGGTCGGCGCGGAACAGCTTCTTCATCGCGCCGCGCGCGAAGATCGAACCCGAACCGGTGGCCGCGTAGCCGCTCTCCTCGGAACGGCCGCCCGTCACGTCGTAGGAGAAGATGCGGCCCTTCTCCCGGTCCACGTCGTAACCGGCGAAGAGCGGGACGACCGCCAGCCCCTGCATGGCCATGCCCAGGTTGGAACGGATCATGGTGGAGAGCCGGTTCGCCTTGCCCTCCAGGGAGAGCTGCGCGCCCTCGACCTTCTCGAAGTGCTCCAGCTCCAGCTGGAACAGCTTGACCATCTCCACGGCCAGACCGGCGGTGCCGGCGATCCCGACGGCCGAGTACTCGTCGGCGGGGAACACCTTCTCGATGTCCCGCTGCGCGATCATGTTCCCCATCGTGGCCCGTCGGTCACCGGCGAGCACCACACCACCGGGGAACGTCACGGCCACGATCGTCGTGCCGTGCGGAGCCTCGATCACGCCCTGGGTCGGCGGCAACTGCCGCTTGCCGGGCAGCAGCTCCGGCTGATGGTCCGACAGGAAGTCCATGAAGGACGACGACCCAGGCGTCAGGAAGGCAGCTGGTAGACGCCCGGTGCTACGAGTGTTGGCTTCCACGCGTTTCCTTCCAGGTAGTCGGCAGCTCGGTTCATCGCGTCGGGGTCGTCCCTCAACAGACCGAGGCCTGAATTGCAGTTGAAGCACAGTACGCCTCGGACCCTACCCGTCTTGTGGCAGTGATCCACATGCACAGCCGGGGCCGACAGACAGATACAGCGGACGCCCCCTTGGGAGGCGATCAACTCATCGCGTCCTGCTTCGGTGGGGCCGTACTTACGCCGAAGATGCTCACCAGGCCGAGCCGCCATCCTGCACGCCTTACAGCGACCGGCGAACCCGTCGCGCTTTCGGTGCCACTCGCTGTACGGCTTCACTTGGCCGCACCCATGGTTGCTCGCGCAGTCCCGGCAATGGCGCTGCAGACCGTCCAGATTCGACCGCCTACGAGCGAACGCTGCGTACGGTTTGAACTCCCCGCACCGTACGCAGCGCTTCGCGTATTCTTCGCTTTCCATCCGGAGCGACCCCCGCAACCTTCGATTCGAAGGCTACTCGCCGCCCTTCTGAACGAATGACCGAACGAAGTCCTCGGCGTTCTCTTCGAGCACATCATCGATTTCGTCGAGCACGGAGTCCACGTCGTCGCTCAGCTTCTCCTGCCGCTCCTTGAGGTCCTCCGATGCCTGCGCCTCCGGCGCCGCCTCGGTCTCCTCGGTGGAACGGGTGGCCTTCTGCTGGCCGCCGCCGGTGTCCTTGGTCGCCATAACGCTCACACCCCGCTCTGTTGCCCGACATGGTCGGCAGGTCGGCATTCCTGCCGATCGGTGATGATCAGACCCTACAAGCCGGGTCTGACATTGGCCCTGTTGTTTCCACAACGTCCGGGGACCACCTCGATGATTCCCGGACGGCGCTGTTTCCACCCTGCCCGGCTGATCACGATTGAAGCCTGATTCAGTGGCCCGACAGGACCCTGACCAGGTCTTCTGCCGTACGGCAGCGGTCCAGGAGCTCCTTGACGTGATTTCGCGTTCCGCGAAGCGGTTCGAGGGTTGGGACGCGCTGGAGCGAGTCCCGGCCCGGGAGGTCGAAGATCACGGAGTCCCAGGAGGCGGCCGCGACGTCGTCGGCGTACTGCTCCAGACAGCGACCGCGGAAGTACGCACGGGTGTCCTCCGGCGGCTTCGTACGGGCCTCGTCGACGCCCTGCTCGGTCAGCAGCCGCTTCATCTTGCCGCGGGCCACCAGACGGTTGTAGAGGCCCTTCTCGGCGCGTACGTCGGCGTACTGGAGGTCGACGAGGTGGAGGCGGGCGGCGTCCCAGTCGAGGCCGTCACGGCGCCGGTAGCCCTCCATCAGCTCCCGCTTGGCGACCCAGTCCAGCTCTCCGGAGAGGCTCATCGGGTCGTTCTCCAGGCGGTTGAGGGTGTCCTCCCACCGGGTCAGGACGTCCTTGGTCTGGTCGTCCGCGTCGGCCCCGAACCGCTCCTCCACGTATTTGCGCGACAGCTCGTAGTACTCCATCTGGAGCTGTACGGCGGTCAGGGTGCGTCCGCTGCGGAGGGTGACGAGGCGTTGCAGGGTCGGGTCGTGGGAGACCTGGTGGAGGGTGCGGACGGGCTGGTCCACGGCCAGGTCGACCGCGATGAAGCCGTCCTCGATCATGGACAGGACCAGGGCCGTGGTGCCCAGCTTCAGATAGGTCGAGATCTCGGAGAGGTTCGCGTCGCCGATGATCACATGGAGGCGGCGGTATTTCTCCGCGTCGGCGTGGGGTTCGTCGCGGGTGTTGATGATGGGGCGCTTCAGCGTCGTCTCCAGGCCGACTTCCACCTCGAAGTAGTCGGCGCGCTGGCTGAGCTGGAAGCCGTGTTCGTGGCCGTCCTGGCCGATGCCGACGCGTCCGGCGCCGGCGAAGACCTGGCGGGAGACGAAGAAGGGGGTCAGGTGGCGCACGATGTCGGAGAAGGCGGTCTCCCGCTTCATCAGGTAGTTCTCGTGCGTGCCGTAGGAGGCGCCCTTGTTGTCGGTGTTGTTCTTGTAGAGGTGGATCGGCTGGGCGCCGGGGAGCTGGGCGGCGCGTTCGGCGGCTTCGGCCATGATGCGTTCGCCGGCCTTGTCCCAGAGGACGGCGTCGAGGGGGTTGGTGACCTCGGGGGCGCTGTATTCGGGGTGGGCGTGGTCGACGTAGAGCCGCGCGCCGTTGGTGAGGATGACATTGGCGAGGCCGATGTCCTCGTCGGTGAGCTGGCTGGAGTCGGCGGACTCGCGGGCGAGGTCGAAGCCCCGTGCGTCCCGCAGCGGGTTCTCCTCCTCGAAGTCCCAGCGGGCCCGGCGGGCCCGGTGCATCGCCGCTGCGTAGGCGTTGACGATCTGGGACGAGGTGAGCATGGCATTGGCATTGGGGTGGCCGGGGACGGAGATCCCGTACTCCGTCTCGATGCCCATTACTCGCCGTACGGTCATGCGGCCCTCCTTGCCCGGCGGCGCCCTCGGTCGGGGACGCTGCTCAAGTACCGCTGGCGCTCCGGTGCGTGTGCGGTGCCCGTCCCCGCACTGCGCGACTCGGCGGTACGAAAGAGCCTAGAACGGCTCTGCGCTGGTGGGGAGATCATTTGCGTCATTGCCTTGCTCCGGCCTGTACCCGATTGGACGGGGAAAGCAGTCGGCTGCGGGTACCCCTTGTGGGCACCCGCAGCCGCCCTGTCTTTTACAGGTACTGTCCGGTGTTCGCCACCGTGTCGATGGAGCGTCCGGTGTCGGCGCCCTGCTTTCCGGTGATCAGGGTACGGATGTAGACGATCCGCTCGCCCTTCTTTCCGGAGATTCGGGCCCAGTCGTCCGGGTTGGTGGTGTTGGGCAGGTCCTCGTTCTCCTTGAACTCGTCCACGCAGGCCTGGAGGAGGTGGGAGACGCGGAGGCCCTTCTGGTTCTTGTCGAGGAAGTCCTTGATGGCCATTTTCTTGGCGCGGCCGACGATGTTCTCGATCATGGCGCCGGAGTTGAAGTCCTTGAAGTAGAGGACTTCCTTGTCTCCGTTGGCGTAGGTGACTTCCAGGAAGCGGTTTTCCTCGGATTCGGCGTACATGTGTTCCACTGCCGTCTGGATCATGCTCTGGACGGTGGTGGCCTTGGAGCCGCCGTGCTCGCCGACGTCGTCCGTGTGGAGCGGAAGGCGTTCGGTGAGGTACTTCTGGAAGATGTCCTTGGCCGCTTCGGCGTCCGGACGCTCGATCTTGATCTTCACGTCGAGCCGGCCGGGGCGCAGGATGGCGGGGTCGATCATGTCCTCACGGTTGGAGGCGCCGATCACGACCACGTTCTCCAGGCCTTCCACACCGTCGATCTCGGCGAGCAGCTGGGGGACGATGGTGTTCTCCACGTCCGAGCTGACACCGGAGCCGCGGGTGCGGAAGAGGGATTCCATCTCGTCGAAGAAGACGATGACGGGGGTGCCCTCGCTGGCCTTCTCCCTCGCACGCTGGAAGACGAGGCGGATCTGCCGCTCGGTCTCGCCGACGTACTTGTTGAGGAGTTCGGGGCCCTTGATGTTGAGGAAGAAGCTCTTGCCCTGGGCCTGGCCGGTGACTTCGGCGACCTTCTTGGCCAGGGAGTTGGCCACGGCCTTGGCGATGAGCGTCTTGCCGCATCCGGGGGGTCCGTAGAGCAGGACGCCCTTGGGCGGACGCAGTTCGTGCTCCTTGAACAGGTCCGGGTAGAGGTAGGGGAGCTCGACCGCGTCGCGGATCATCTCGATCTGGTTGCCGAGGCCACCGATCTGCTCGTACCCGATGTCGGGGACCTCTTCGAGGACGAGTTCCTCGACCTCGCTCTTCGGAACGACCTCGTAGACATAGCCGGAGCGGGGTTCGAGAAGGAGGGCGTCGCCGGGGCGGATGGTGATGTCCAGCAGCGGCTCGGCGAGCCGCACCACCCGCTCCTCGTCGGTGTGTCCCTGTACCAGTGCGCGCTCGCCGTCCTCGAGGATCTCCTTGAGGGTGACGATGTCACCGACGCTCTCGAACTCCATGGCCTCGACCACGTTGAGCGCTTCGTTGAGCATGACCTCCTGGCCGCGCCGGAGGTCTTCCAGGTCGACGCTGGGGCTGACGTTCACGCGGAGCTTTCGGCCTCCGGTGAAGATGTCGGCCGTGCCGTCCTCGTTCGCCGTGAGGAAGACACCGAAGCCGGCCGGGGGCTGTGCGAGCCGGTCGACTTCCTCCTTGAGGGCCACGATCTGGTCGCGGGCCTCACGGAGTGTGTTGGCGAGCCGCTCGTTCTGAGCGGACACGCCGGCCAGGTTGGTCTGCAGCTCGACGATCCGCTCTTCGAGAATCCTCGTGTGTCGCGGAGAGTCGGCGAGCTTGCGCCGCAGGACGGCGATCTCCTGCTCAAGGTAGGCAATCTGCCCGGCCGGGTCGTCGGACCCTCGTCCCGGGCGGATGCCGCGGTTCATGTCGTCGTCGTGGGCTGCCACGGTCCTCACCTCCTCCAAGGGGAGCTGGACGCTTCCAGACCCTACCTGGGTGGGTGTCGATTGAAACCCCTAGATCACAAAGACGGTCGGGGTGTGTCCGATCTTCACCCTTGCGCTCTCCCTCACGCCAGGGGAATACCCACCGAACATGATTGGGAAGCCGCCCCGGGTAGGGTCGAAGTGTTCAACACCCGTCAGAGCCTGCATCGTTCCCGACCGGCTCGGCGGATGATCGGCGAACGGGGCGGCGGGAGAGATGAGCGTGCAGCAGGAGGCCGGGGCCGTGGGCGAGGCGCTGGAGGTCTGGATCGACCAGGACCTCTGTACCGGCGACGGTATCTGCGTCCAGTACGCGCCGGAGGTGTTCGAGCTGGACATCGACGGGCTGGCCTATGTGAAGAGCCCGGGGGACGAGTTGTTGCAGGCCCCGGGGGCCACAACGCCCGTTCCGCTGCCGCTTCTCACGGATGTGGTGGACTCCGCGAAGGAATGTCCGGGCGAGTGCATCCATGTACGGCGCGTTTCGGACAGGGTCGAGGTCTTCGGACCTGACGCGGAGTGACCCGGCGGGCACTCCGCGTGACCGTCTGTCTGCTTTCTCACACCGTGTTTGCCGGGTGATCACTTCCCGTTCGCCCGGGGGCGGGCGGTGTCAGACGCTTTGTTCCCCGGCGGGTGTGGAGCGTACGAACGCCCCGTTCCTCCACTGCCACTTGACGGGGTCGGTGACGTCCGGGCAGCAGTTGGGCACCTCGGGCGACGAGTAGCCGTGCAGGGTGGCGGTGACGACGGCGTCACGGACGGCGAAGTCGGAGACGGTCGTGCGGTCCTTGGGGTTCACCAGGGTGGCGACGACCCGGGGCCGGGCGGCGTCGGTGGAGCGGGTGAGGACGTACACGGCGTCGGGCGGGGTGCCCATGCTGGCGTCGCAGTGCACGACGGCGACCGTCTCGGGGCGGCCGTCGCCGTCGAGGTCTCCGGAGGCCTTCTTCTTCACGACGACGCCGACGGGTCCGCAGTCGAGCGGGAGGTCGACCTCGGCGGGGTCGGGGGCCGCCACGATCGCGGGGGCCGGGTCCGCCTTGGTGACGGGCTGGGCCGCTCTCGCCGCGTCGGGCTGGAGGGCGGACGACAGGGCGACGACGCCGGCGAGGGCGGTGGCCGTGGCGAGCCAGTGGATGGGGCGGGTGTGCGTGTGTGCCAGTTCCGGGACGGCGGATTGCTGCACTAGGAGCGTCTCCTGAGGGTGCTGTGCCGGTTGGGATGACCCGCATGGTGCCACACGTCACAGTGGGGTGGAACGGCGGGGTGCGTGGTTCCTGAAGCTTTTCGGTGGCGCGTCAACGGGGAAGCGCCGTGGCCGAGTTCCCGGGCGCTGCGGGGAACTCGGCCACGTCAAGGGCGCGTTCGTCGTACGTCGGTGTCAGCGGCCGGAGCCGCCGTCGGCGTTGGGGCCGGTGTAGTCCTCGCCGTAGGCGCCCTTGGAGGGGCGGCGGCGGCGCATGGGGGGCTCGACGCCGTCGGCGAGGCGGCGGGCGGTGAGCAGGAAGCCGGTGTGGCCGATCATGCGGTGGTCGGGGCGGACGGCGAGGCCTTCGATGTGCCAGTTGCGGATCATCGACTCCCAGGCGCTCGGCTCGTTGAAGCAGCCGATCTCGCGGATGGACTCGACGGTCCGGGCGAGCTGGGTGGTGGTCGCCACGTAGCAGCAGACGATGCCGCCGGGGACGAGGGCCTTGGAGACGGCTTCGAGGCATTCCCAGGGGGCGAGCATGTCGAGGACGACGCGGTCGACCTCGGTGTCGCTGAGGTTGTCCTGGAGGTCGCCGACGGTGAGCTGCCAGGCGGGGTGGGGGCCGCCGAAGTAGCGCTCCACGTTGGCCTGGGCGATCTCGGCGAAGTCCTCGCGGCGCTCGTAGCTGTGCAGCATGCCCTGGTCGCCGATGGCGCGCAGCAGGAAGCTGCTGAGCGAGCCGGAGCCGACGCCGGCTTCGACGACGCGGGCGCCGGGGAAGATGTCGGCGAAGGCGAGGATCTGCCCCGCGTCCTTGGGGTAGACCACGGCGGCGCCGCGGGGCATGGACAGGACGTAGTCGGGGAGCAGGGGGCGGAGCGCCAGGTAGGCGACGTTCCCCGTGGTGCGGACAACACTGCCCTCGGGAGCGCCGATCAGCTCGTCGTGCGGGAAGGAACCCTTGTGGGTGTGGAAGTTCTTTCCCTCTTCGAGCGTGAACGTGTAGTGGCGTCCCTTGGGGTCGGTGAGCTGGACCTGGTCCCCGACCTTGAAGGGCCCGCGACGGCGGGCGGCACCGGTCGGTTCGGACATGTGACCCACCCTACCGGCGATTGCGGGGGCCGCCGACCACGGTGCGGGTGCGCTCAGCTGGGCCGTGCCATCGCTTTGACGAAGGCGCGTTCCACGTCGGCCGCGGACAGGACTCCGTAGATCTCGCCCGAGTCCTCGACCACGAGGTACTCGGTGGCGGGTGCCGCGCGGAGGGCGTCGAGGAGGGCTTCGCCGGCGAGTTCGGCGGAGACGCGCATGCCGTCGGTGAGGTCCTGGGCGAGGCCGCTGACGGCGACCCAGGGGCGGCGGTGTTCGGGGACGCCGACGATGGCGGCCTCGCGGACGAGGGAGAGGGGTTCGCCGTCGGGGTCGACGACGACGAGGGCGCGGGCGCCGGCCTCGTTGGCGCGGCGGAGTGCCTCGGAGAGGGGGGTGTCGGTCTCGACGGGGACGGCGCGGCGGGTGAGGGCGCGGGCCTGGAGTTCGGGCAGGTGTTCGCGCAGTCGGGCCATGCGGAGGCTGTTGCCGGCGCCGGTCCAGATGATCGCGGCGAGGATCGCGGCGAGCAGGGCGTCGAGGACGGTGTCCATGCCGACGCTGTCCTCGGCGGCGGCGCCGAGCAGGCCGGACTGGGTGAGCAGGGGCAGTCCGACGAGGACGGAGACGGCGAGGGCGCGGCCGACCCAGGCGGCGGCGATGGTGCCGGTCATGGGTTTGCCGGTGATCTTCCAGACGACGGCGCGGAGCATGCGACCGCCGTCGAGGGGCAGGCCGGGGAGCAGGTTGAACGCGGCGACGATGAGGTTGGAGACCATCAGGCCGGCGAGGAGGACGCCGGGGACGGTGCCGGGTTCGACGGCGAGCAGGGCGACGTAGAAGACGCCGGCGAGGACCAGGGAGAGCAGGGGGCCGACGAAGGCCAGGACGAATTCGCGGCCGGGGGTCTCGGACTCCTTCTCGATCTCGGAGACGCCGCCGAAGAACTGGAGCTGGATGCGGCGGACCGGCAGCTTGTAGCGCAGGGCGGCGACGGTGTGGGCGAGTTCGTGGACGAGTACGGAGGCGTAGAAGGCGACCGCGAAGAAGAGGGCGACGAGGTAGCGCAGGGCGCCGAGTTGGGGCAGGACGCGGTCGAGTTGGCCGCCGAAGACCCAGGTGATCAGGGCGGCGACGAGGAACCAGCTGGGTGCGACGTAGACGGGGACGCCGAAGGGGCGGCCCATGAGGATGCCGCCGCCTGGTTCCTTGGGGCGCTCGGGGGGCTTGGGGGTGGCGTCCTGGTGGGCGTGGGGGCGTGGGGACGCGGCTGTGCGCTCCGGGTCGTCCGCCGGTGCCTTGCTCAGGTCGGCCGGGGAGGGGGTGGAAGGGGTGGTTCCGGAGGGCGGGTCCGTGGGGGGTTTGTGCTCCGGGGTCGCCCAGGGTTCGTTCCCGGCCTCCGGCGTCGGGTGGTCCGACGGCCGGTGGTCCGAGGACGGGTGGTCCGCCGGGGGCGTGGGCGGTTCGTCGGCGGGGGTGTCCGCCGGCTTCGAAGGGTCCGTCGGGTTCGGGGTGTCGGGGGCGCCGGGGGTGGCGGGGGTGGCGGGTTCCTCGGCGGGGCCGTGCTCCGCCGGTGGCTCGGTCGTGTCGCCGTGTGGGCGCTCCGGCGCCCGGTCGCTGTCGGACCGCGGCTGCCCGCTCCCGCCGCTCGTCTCCACGATGTCCCCTCGTTCGAAGCGTCTTCCGCGCCCGGTGGCCGGGCGGAAGGGTCTGCGCTCGATGCTATGCGGTCGCCGGTGCGCGTTCCGCCCCGGCACCCCCTCTGTTTTTCCCCGCGTCGCACCAGGCACACGGGTGTCGGCGCGGGGGGCGTGGATCGTTGCGGGGGACGGGCCCGTGGCTGTCACTGTCAGTGGTGGGCCGTATGGTCTGGGGTCATGGAAACCAGCACCGACGGCACCCCCGCCGTTCCCGTGGGCGGCGAGGGCGAGCGTCCTGCCGTGCGGGCCGCCGCGCCGCCTGCCTCGCTGTCGCCGTCGCGCGCCAGTGACTTCATGCAGTGCCCGCTGCTGTACCGGTTCCGGGTGATCGACCGGCTGCCGGAGAAGCCGAGCGAGGCGGCGACGCGCGGGACGCTGGTCCACGCGGTGCTGGAGAGACTCTTCGACGCGCCGGCCGTCGAGCGGACGGCGCCGCGGGCCAAATCGCTGGTGCCCGGGCAGTGGGACCGGCTGCGGGAGACCAGGCCGGAGGTCGTGGAGCTGTTCGCGGACGACGCGGAGGGTGAGCGGCTGGCGCGCTGGCTGGGCGAGGCGGAGCGGCTGGTGGAGCGCTGGTTCACGCTGGAGGACCCGACGCGCCTGGAGCCCGCCGAGCGGGAGCTGTTCGTGGAGGCTGAGCTGGAGTCGGGGCTCAGGCTGCGCGGGATCATCGACCGGGTGGATGTGGCGCCCACCGGGGAGGTGCGGATCGTCGACTACAAGACGGGCAAGGCGCCGCGGCCGGAGTACGCCGAGGGCGCGCTGTTCCAGATGAAGTTCTACGCGCTGGTGGTGTGGCGGCTGAAGGGGGTGGTGCCGCGGCGGCTGCAGCTCGTCTATCTCGGCAGTGGTGATGTGCTGACGTACGACCCGGTGGTCGCGGATCTGGAGCGGGTGGAGCGCAAGCTGCTGGCGCTGTGGGAGGCGATCCGGCTGGCCACGGAGACCGGCGAGTGGCGGCCCCGGCCGACCAAGCTGTGCGGCTGGTGCGATCACCAGGCGGTGTGTCCGGAGTTCGGCGGCACTCCCCCGCCGTATCCCCTCCAGGTGAGGTCACCCGGGTCGGCCGAAGGCGGACAGGGCAGAATGGGCCCGGACGCGACCTAGGGGCTGTCCCGTGGTCGGGCCTGGGCCGCGGGGGCCCGAAGCCGGCCTGTTCCGCGGGGACAGGCCCTAGCGAAGGAGA
Source organism: Streptomyces griseiscabiei (assembly GCF_020010925.1). Lineage (NCBI taxonomy): Bacteria > Bacillati > Actinomycetota > Actinomycetes > Kitasatosporales > Streptomycetaceae > Streptomyces > Streptomyces griseiscabiei. The sequence goes on from NZ_JAGJBZ010000001.1 coordinate 3,032,601, forward strand.
CGTTCGTGGCCGTCCGGGTCCTACTGGTCGACGACCAGCCGCTGCTGCGTACCGGCTTCCGGATGATTCTGGAGGCGGAGCAGGACATCGCGGTCGTCGGGGAGGCCGGAGACGGTCTGCAGGCGATCGACCAGGTGCGGGCGCTGCAGCCCGATGTGGTGCTGATGGACATCCGGATGCCGCGGATGGACGGGGTGGAGGCGACCCGGCAGATCACCGGGCCCGGGCGGGACGGCCCGGCGAAGGTGCTGGTGCTGACCACGTTCGATCTGGACGAGTACGTGGTGGAGGCGTTGCGGGCGGGTGCCAGCGGGTTCCTGCTGAAGGACGCGCCGGCCAATGAGCTGGTGCAGGCGATCCGGGTGGTGGCGGGCGGTGAGGCGATGCTCGCGCCGAGCATCACGCGCCGGCTGCTCGACAAGTACGCGGAGCATCTGCCGTCGGGCGACGAGCCGGTGCCGGACACGCTGCACACGCTGACGGACCGTGAGGTCGAGGTGCTGAAGCTGGTGGCCCGGGGGTTGTCGAACGCGGAGATCGCCGCCGATCTGTTCGTCAGCGAGACCACGGTGAAGACGCATGTGGGTCATGTGCTGACCAAGCTGGGGCTGCGGGACCGGGTGCAGGCGGCGGTGTACGCGTACGAGAGCGGGCTGGTGCGCCCCGGCGCGCAGTAGGCGAGCGGACATCGGGTGACGCGCCGAGGGCGCCCCTTTCTTGTGGAAGGGGGCGCCCTCGGGCATGCGGGGCCCGTGGTGGCGGCCCGTGCTCGTGTCAGCCCTTGCTGATCTCCCAGAAGCGGAAGACGGTCGAGGCGTCGAGGCAGTACTCCAGGCCGTAGACGTCGTCGCCGACGACGGCGTACTGCTTGGCCTGCCAGACGGGGATGAGGGGGACGTCGGTGGCGACGATGTTCTGCAGTTCGGCGTACTCCTTCTCCGTGGCGGAGCGCTCGCTCGCGGCGGCGGTCTTGGGGAGGAGCTCACCGGTGATGGTGCTGTTGCTGTAGTTGTTGTCCAGCACGTTGCCCTTGCCGAAGAAGGGGCCGGTGAAGTTGTCGGGGTCCGGGTAGTCGGGGACCCAGCCCTTGACGTACAGGCCGTACTTGCCGGCGGCGATGTCCTTCTCGTACTTGCCGAAGGCGACGGACTTCACCTTGGCGTCGAACAGCCCGCTGTCGTTGAGCTGCTCGGCGATGGCCTCCAACTCCTGGTCGGTGGAGGGGCCGTAGCGCGAGGGCGTGGACCACAGGGTCAGTTCGACCTTGTCGTTGATGCCGTCGGCGCGGAGCGCGGCCTCGGCCTTGGCCTTGGAGGGGCGGGCGCCGTAGGTGTCGAAGAAGGCCGTGTTGTGGCCGGTGATGCCGGCCGGGATGATCGAGTACAGCGGGGTGGCGGTGCCCTGGTAGACCTTGTCCACGAGGGCCTCGCGGTCCAGCAGGTAGGCGACGGCCTGGCGGACGCCGAGCTTGCCGGTGACGGGGTCGTCCATGTTGAAGACGAGGTGCTGGACCTCGGCGCCGGTGCCGTCGACGATGTCGACGCCGTTGGCGGTGGAGGTGTCGGTCTCGATGTCGGAGATGTCGGAGGCGCTGAGCCCGCGGTAGGTGACGTCGAGGTCGCCCTCCAGCAGGGACTTCTTCAGGGCGTCCTGGTCGCCGTGGAAGAACTTGAGGGTGACGCCGGAGTTCTCGACGTCGGCGGTGCCCTTGTAGTTCTCGTTGACGGTGAAGACGGCCTCGTCCTCGCCGAAGGACTCCAGCTTGTAGGGGCCGGAGCCGACGGCCTCGCCGTCCTCGCGGAGTCCGTCGGCGTCGTAGGAGCTCTCGTCGACGATCGAGCCGGCGCCGGAGGCGATCTTGCTGGGGAAGGTGGCGTCGGCGTACTTGAGGGCGAAGCGGACGGTCTTGTCGTCCGGGGTCTCGACCTTGTCGAGCATGGGGAACATGATCGCGGGGCCGGCGTCGTCGTTGATCTTCAGCATGCGGTCGAAGGAGAACTTGACGTCCTTCGCGGTGAGCGCCTCACCGTTGCTGAACTTCAGGCCGTCCTTGAGGGTGCACTCGTAGACGGTGGTGCCGCCGGCCGTGAAGGAGCACTCCTCGGCGAGGTCCGGTTCGGGTTCGGTGGCGCCGTTGGGGAAGCTCAGCAACGACTGGAAGACGTTGTTGAACAGGAGCCAGGAACCGGGGTCGTAGCCGGAGGCGGGGTCGGTGGCCAGGACGTCGTCGGACATCCCCATCACGACGTTGGAACCGGAGTCCCCGGATCCCCCCGAGTCGGAGCCGCAACCGGTCAGCAGGCCGGCGGCAAGCCCTGTCGCCATGGTCAGGACGGGCCACTGGGTGCGTATGTTCACGTATGGATGCCTTGTGTCGTCGGGTGCATTGCGGGCGCTCCGGGCTCCCCCGAGGCCGAACGGCCCCTGTCCGGAGGGATGGTGAGGTCCGGTCACTCGCCTCTGCCGCGGCCCAGCTCCCAGAGCTGGAGGGTGGAGGCGGCGTTGACGGCGTACTCGGCGCCGGTGACGTCGTCACGGGCGGCGACGTACTGGTTGCCCTGCCACAGCGGCAGGATCGGCACGTCGTCGGCGACGATGTCCTGGATGTCGGCGAGGCTGTCCGAGGCGGTGAGGCGGTCGGCGGCGCGACGGGACTCCGGGATCAGCTTGGCGCGGATGTCCTTGTTGTCGTACGGCGAGCCGAGGAAGTTGTCCTTGTCGAGGAAGGGCGCGAGGTAGTTGTCGGCGTCGGGGAAGTCCGGGAACCAGCCCATGCCGTAGACCGCGTACTCGCCCTCCTGCTCGGCGGGGCGGAACGTGGACCAGGGGGTGCCCTTGATGGACACGTCGAACAGGCCGCTGGCGTCGAGCTGCTTCTTCAGCAGCTCGAACTCCTTCTTCGTGGCCGCGCCGTAGTGGTCGGTGGTGTAGTGCAGGGTCAGCTTCACCGGTGTGGTGACGCCCGCGGCCTGCAGGGTCGACTTCGCCTTGGCGGGGTCGGGTTCGCCGTACTTGTTGAAGAACGAGTTGGAGTGGCCCGTGATGCCGGCGGGGACGAGCGAGTAGAGGGGCTCGGCCTGGGAGCCGTACACCTTGGCGACGAGTTCGCCGCGGTCGATGACCTCGGCCATGGCGCGGCGGACGGCCGTGCTCCTGACCGGGGAGGCGTCGGTGTTGAAGGCGAGGTAGCGGATCTCCAGGCCGGCGGACTCGATGACGTCGATGTCGCTGTCGTCGGACTTGGTGAGCTTGTCGATCTGTTCCGGCGTCATGGCGCGGGTCATCAGGTCGATGTCGCCGTCCTTCAGGGCGGCGCCCATGGCGTCGGCGCTCGCGAAGGAGCGCAGTTCGACCTTGTCGTTCTTCGGGTCCAACTGCCCCTTGTAGTGGGGGTTCTTGGTGAAGACGGCCCGGACCAGCTCGTTGTTCTCGACCTCGGCGTCCAGGGTGTACGGGCCGGAGCCGTCGACCGAGAAGCCGTCGCGCAGCCTGCCCTTGTCGTAGTCGGCGGGGTTGACGATGCCGGCGACCGGGGTGGACAGCTTGTACGGGAGGGTCGCGTCGGGGCTGTTGAGGTGGAAGATCACCTCTTTGTCGCCCTTGGTCTCGACGAGGTCGATGGTGGACAGCAGGGCGAAGACACCGCTGTCGGCCTTGAGGGAACGGGCACGGTCGATGGAGAACTTGACGTCCTCGGCCGTGACCGGGGAGCCGTCGGCGAACTTCAGCCCGGAGCGCAGGGTGCAGGCGTAGCGCTCGTTGCCGGTGTCGGTGAAGGAGCAGTTGGAGGCGGCCTCGGGTTCCGGTTCGCCGTCGCCGCGGGGCTGGACCAGCAGGGTCTGGACGGTCTGCCGGAGGATGTTCCAGGTGCCGACGTCGTAGGCGTAGGCCGGGTCGATGGGGGCCGGGGCTTCCTTGGAGGCGGTGAAGTGGTCGGTGGTGCCGACGACGATCGCGTCACCGCTGTCGCCCGCGCTGTCGGTGGCACCGCAGGCGGCGAGTACCGGGGTGAGCAGACCGATCACGGCCGGCAGCACCAAGGTCTTGCGGTTCATGCGCGCTCGTTCTCCAAAGCTGTGTTCCGGGACGGGTGCCGGCGGGGTGGTGCGAGCGTGTCCTGGGCGGTACGGCGATGTTCTCGCGTCGAGATTAGCCCGCACCGCCAGAGGGGCCCGCGCACACCGGAGTTGAGTTCCCCTCACGCTGCGGAACCGGCTGTGGACGGAAACGATGTAGCACGCATGGAATGTTTGGGTGCAGCCTTCACCAATCGGGACACAAGGGCGCGCCGGACACCCCCGAATGCGGGGGTCGGAGGTGCCGGGAGGGCCTCCCGCGGGCTCCGGGAAGTGGTAAAGGTCACAAGTGGAAAGGTATTCCCAAGTCTGGGAATTCAATCATCGCGGTGCCGCTGAATTCCCCGCCGGGCCCCTGTCCCCGCGCCTGCTTCGCCCTCTGTGCGCGATCTTGGAATTCCTTGCGCTTTCAATTGGCCGTGGTCGTCATCAGGCCGCGCAGAAAGGGCAGGTCGACCTCTTCCAGCGAGGTCACGACGGTGCGCCGGGCGGCGGGCGCGATGGGGGCCACGGACGGGACGGCGACCACATGGCAGCCGGCGGCCTCGGCGGCGGCGACCCCGGTCGCGGTGTCCTCGACGACCGCGCAGCGGGCCGGGTCGGCGCCGAGACCGGAGGCCGCGAGGAGGTAGGGGTCGGGGAACGGCTTGGTCCGCTCGACCTCGTCGCCCGCGACGGTCAGCGCGAAGTGCTGGGGGCCCAGCGAGGTCAGGACGCGGTCGATGATGCGTCGGTGCGAGGCGGAGACCAGGGCGGTGGGGACGCCGTGCGCGGCCAGCTCGGCGAGGAGTCTCGCGGCGCCGGGCATCAGCGGCAGCGTGCGCCCGATGCGGGCCTCGAAGCCGTCGTTGAGGAGCACGCTCAGCTCGGGGAGGGTGATGTCCGCGCCGGTGGCCTCGATCAGGAAGCCCGCGCTGCGGCTCATGGGGCCGCCGACGACGACATGGCGCCAGGAGTCGTCGAGGGTGTGGCCGAGGCCGGCGAAGATCTCGACCTCCACGTCCCACCAGAAGCCCTCGGTGTCCACCAGGGTGCCGTCCATGTCGAGGAGCACGGCCTGCAGTGCGGAGCCTTCGGCCGTACGGGTTCCTAGCGCGGGGATCGTCGTGGTCATCCGGCGCACCTCCTTGTGGGACGAGCAGGCCGGTTCCCGGGTGGGGAACCGGCCTACGGTGGACCGACCAGTGTACGACGCCGCGCGGACGCGCGCCTTTCGGTAGGGCGGAGGCCCTGCTCGGGGCGTTACCGGGCGTTGAAGTACTTGGCCTCGGGGTGATGGATGACGATGGCGTCCGTGGACTGCTCGGGGTGGAGCTGGAACTCCTCGGAGAGCTGTACGCCGATCCGCTCGGGCTCCAGCAGACGGGCGATCTTGGCGCGGTCCTCCAGGTCGGGGCAGGCGCCGTAACCGAGGGAGAAGCGGGCTCCCCGGTACTTCAGCGAGAACATGTCCTCGATGTCGGCCGGATCCTCCCCGGCGAAGCCCAGCTCCGAGCGGACCCGGGCGTGCCAGTACTCGGCGAGGGCCTCGGCCAGCTGCACGGACAGGCCGTGGAGTTCGAGGTAGTCGCGGTAGGCGTTGGCCTCGAAGAGCTTGGCGGTCTCCTCGCCGATGCGGGAGCCGACGGTGACGACCTGCAGACCGACCACGTCGGTCTCGCCGGACTCCTCCGGGCGGAAGAAGTCGGCCAGGCAGAGGCGTCGGCCGCGGCGCTGGCGGGGGAAGGAGAAGCGGGTCCGCTCGTTGCCGTCGTCGTCCAGGATGATCAGGTCGTCGTCCTTGGAGACACAGGGGAAGTAGCCGTAGACGACGGCCGCCTCGAGGAGGTTGTCGGTCTGGAGGCGGTCCAGCAGGCCGCGCAGCCGGGGCCGGCCCTCGGTCTCGACGAGTTCCTCGTAGGTGGGGCCGTCGCCGGCGCGGGCCTGCTTCAGTCCCCACTGGCCCTTGAAGAGGGCGCCTTCGTCGAGCCAGGTCGCGTACTCCTTGAGCTGGATGCCCTTGATGACGCGGGTGCCGCGGAACGGCGGGGTGGGGATCGGGTTGTCGGTGGCGACGTCGGAGCGGACGTGGCCCTCCTCCGGGCGGTCCTCGACGGCGGTGGCGGCCGTGGCCGTGGCGCGGACCCGGCGCTGCCTCAGCTCCGGCAGGGTCGCGCCGGGCACGCCGCGCTTGACGCCGATGAGGGCGTCCATCAGGCGCAGGCCCTCGAAGGCGTCGCGGGCGTAGCGGACCTCGCCCTCGTAGATCTCGTGCAGGTCCTGTTCGACGTAGGCGCGGGTGAGGGCGGCGCCGCCGAGGATGACCGGGTAGTCGGCGGCCAGGCCCCGCTGGTTCAGCTCCTGCAGGTTCTCCTTCATGATCACCGTGGACTTGACCAGCAGGCCGGACATGCCGATGACGTCGGCGCGGTGTTCGGCGGCGGCGTCCAGGATCGCGGAGACGGGCTGCTTGATGCCGAGGTTGACGACGTTGTAGCCGTTGTTGGACAGGATGATGTCGACGAGGTTCTTGCCGATGTCGTGGACGTCGCCGCGGACGGTCGCGAGGACGATGGTGCCCTTGCCCTCGGCGTCCGTCTTCTCCATGTGCGGCTCCAGATGGGCCACCGCGGTCTTCATGACCTCGGCGGACTGGAGCACGAACGGCAGCTGCATCTGGCCCGAGCCGAACAGCTCGCCGACGACCTTCATGCCGTCCAGGAGCGTGTCGTTGACGATGTCGAGGGCGGCGCGGGTCAGCAGGGCCTCGTCGAGGTCGGCCTCCAGGCCGTTCTTCTCGCCGTCGATGATGCGGCGCTTGAGGCGCTCCTCCAGCGGCAGGGCGGCCAGTTCCTCGGCCTTGCCGGCCTTCAGGGACTTGGCGGTGGCGCCCTCGAAGAGCGCCATCAGCTTCTGGAGGGGGTCGTAGCCCTCGGCGCGGCGGTCGTGGATGAGGTCGAGCGCGGTCTGCACCTCCTCCTCGCTGAAGCGGGCGATGGGGAGGATCTTGCTCGCGTGGACGATCGCCGAGTCCAGGCCCGCCTTCGCGCACTCGTCGAGGAAGACCGAGTTGAGGAGGATGCGGGCGGCCGGGTTGAGGCCGAAGGAGATGTTGGACAGGCCGAGGGTGGTCTGGACGTCCGGGCGGCGGCGCTTGAGCTCGCGGATCGCCTCGATGGTGGCGATGCCGTCCCTGCGGGACTCCTCCTGACCGGTGCAGATGGTGAAGGTCAGGGTGTCGATGAGGATGTCGGACTCGTGGATGCCCCAGTTGCCGGTGAGGTCGTCGATGAGCCGCTCGGCGATCTCGACCTTCTTCTCGGGGGTGCGGGCCTGGCCCTCCTCGTCGATGGTCAGCGCGATCAGCGCGGCGCCGTGCTCATGGGCGAGCGCGGTGACCTTGGCGAAGCGGGACTCGGGGCCGTCGCCGTCCTCGTAGTTGACCGAGTTGATGACCGCCCGGCCGCCGAGCTTCTCCAGCCCCGCCTGGATGACGTCGACCTCGGTGGAGTCGAGGACGATGGGCAGGGTGGAGGCGGTGGCGAAGCGGCCGGCGAGTTCGGCCATGTCGGCGACGCCGTCGCGGCCCACGTAGTCGACGCAGAGGTCGAGCATGTGGGCGCCCTCGCGGATCTGGTCGCGGGCCATCTCCACACAGTCGTCCCAGCGGGCCTGGAGCATGGCCTCGCGGAACTTCTTCGAGCCGTTGGCGTTCGTGCGCTCGCCGATCGCCATGTACGAGGTGTCCTGGCGGAACGGGACCGTCTGGTAGAGCGAGGCGGCGCCGGGCTCGGGGCGCGGGTCGCGGGCGGTGGGGGTGAGGTCCCGGACGCGCTCGACGACCTGGCGCAGATGCTCGGGGGTCGTGCCGCAGCAGCCGCCGACGAGGGAGAGGCCGTACTCGCGGACGAAGTTCTCCTGCGCGTCGGCCAGCTCCGGCGCGGTGAGCGGGTAGTGGGCGCCGTCCTTGGTCAGGACCGGCAGGCCCGCGTTCGGCATACAGGAGAGCCGGATGCGGGAGTGGCGGGCCAGATAGCGCAGGTGCTCGCTCATCTCGGCGGGGCCGGTGGCGCAGTTCAGGCCGATCATGTCGATGCCGAGCGGCTCCAGCGCCGTCAGCGCGGCGCCGATCTCGGAGCCCAGCAGCATGGTGCCGGTCGTCTCGACGGTCACCGACACGATCAGGGGGACGTCGTAGCCGGCCGTCTCCATCGCGCGGCGGGCGGCGATGACGGAGGCCTTGGTCTGCAGCAGGTCCTGGGTGGTTTCCACCAGGAGCGCGTCGGCGCCGCCGGCCAGCAGGCCCTCGGCGTTCTGCTGGTAGGCGTCGCGGATGGCGGTGAAGGTGGTGTGCCCGAGGGTGGGCAGTTTGGTGCCGGGGCCGACCGAGCCCAGCACCCAGCGCTGCCGGCCGTCGCGGGCGGCGTACTCGTCGGCGGTCTCCCGGGCGATGCGGGCGCCGGCCTCGGACAGCTCGGCGGTGCGCTCGGGGATGTCGTACTCACCCAGTGCGGTGAGGTTGGCGCCGAAGGTGTTGGTCTCCACGCAGTCGACGCCCGCGTCGAAGTACGCGGCGTGCACCGAGCGGACGATGTCGGGGCGGGTGACGTTCAGGACCTCGTTGCAGCCCTCCAGCTGCTCGAAGTCCTCCAGTGTGGGGTCCTGTGCCTGCAGCATCGTGCCCATCGCGCCGTCCGCGACCACCACACGGGTCGCGAGCGCCTCGCGCAGGGCCTCGGCTCGGGCCCGGCCTGCGGCGGCGGACGAAGGGGACGGATTCGGCAACGAGGCCATGGAGCTGCTCCCTGGGATGCGACGGCTGTCGGCTTTGCGGCCTCCCATGGAAGCCGCACGCCGCCAGGGTAGCCCGGAGCGCCCCGGATGGTCAGAGCAGTCCACGGGACGGACTGGCGTGGCGTGGGCGGCCGAGTGCGGTTTACTCCGACGACGCGACGAACCGCGGACACCGCTTCGGCACCGTGCGGACACCTCTCGCCCACAGGGGCGCCGGGGCGGACACCGGACGGGCACGGGAACGTCACGGGACGGCGCGTGTGGCCGAAAAGCCGGTGACGGCCATTAGCGAGAGGTCGGCAACTCCCGGTAGTGTTCGACATTGCCGAACGGTGGTAGTTCAGTCGCGTACGGCGGCCGAAGGGGACGGAGGCAGGACGGCGATGGCACGGAACATCCAGTCGCTCGAACGGGCGGCCGCGATGCTGCGCCTGCTCGCGGGCGGCGAACGGCGACTCGGCCTGTCGGACATCGCCTCGTCGCTGGGCCTCGCCAAGGGCACCGCCCACGGCATCCTGCGCACGCTCCAGCAGGAGGGGTTCGTCGAGCAGGACGACGCCTCCGGGCGCTATCAGCTGGGGGCGGAGCTGCTGCGGCTCGGGACCACGTACCTGGACGTCCACGAGCTGCGGGCGCGGGCCCTGGTGTGGACGGACGACCTGGCCCGCTCCAGTGGCGAGAGCGTCCACCTGGGGGTGCTGCACCAGCAGGGCGTACTGATCGTGCACCACGTCTTCCGGCCCGACGACAGCCGGCAGGTCCTGGAGATAGGCGCCATGCAGCCGCTGCACTCCACGGCCCTCGGCAAGGTCCTCGCGGCCTACGACCCGGTGGCGCACAGCGAGGTCCTGGAGGGCGAGCGCAAGGCGTTCACCGACCGGACCGTGCACACCCTGGACGACTTCGAGGGCGTCCTCGACATCACCCGCGCGCGCGGGTACGCGGCCGACGTGGAGGAGACCTGGGAGGGCGTGGCGTCCATCGCCGCCCCCATCCACGACCGGCGGCGCATGCCCGTCGGCGCGGTCGGCATCACCGGCGCCGTGGAGCGGCTGTGCCGCGAGGGCGAGCTGCGGTCCGAGCTGATCGCGGCCGTCCGGGACTGCGCCCGCGCGGTGTCGCGGGACCTGGGCGCGGCCCGCTTCTGACGGGCGCCGCCCGGGACGGCGCACCATCTGGCACGGCGGAGGCCGGGACACCTCACGGTGTCCCGGCCTCCGCCGTACGCGCGCGCGTGCCGAGCCCCCTGTCCGCGCGCGTGCGCCACGTGCCCGGACGGGCACCCACGGCAGCCGTACCAAGATCCATCGGCCGTTCGATCAGTAACGATCGCACTTCGCACAACACAGCTCTTGACGCACGTGTAACACCGGAGCAAGACTCCCGTCCATCGGTCGGCATTGTCGAACACCTACCGGCAATACGCGTTAGAGTGTGACAAGCCAAGGGCCGAACCTTTCCCCTGGACGAAGGACAAAGGAGTCGCGGGTGTCCAGCTCCGACATCTTCATCGGCGAGACCATCGGTACCGCCCTGCTCATCCTGCTCGGCGGTGGCGTCTGCGCCGCCGTCACACTGAAGGCCTCCAAGGCCCGTAACGCCGGCTGGCTCGCCATCACCTTCGGGTGGGGTTTCGCCGTTCTGACGGCGGTCTACACCTCCGCGCCGCTCTCCGGCGCCCACCTGAACCCGGCCGTGACCCTCGCGCTCGCGCTGAAGAAGGACGGCATCCCCTGGGGCGACGTCCCCATCTACTGGGGCGGTCAGCTGCTCGGCGCGATGATCGGCGCGGCGCTGGTCTGGGTCGCCTACTACGGCCAGTTCCACGCCCACCTCACCGACCGCGAGATCGTCGGCGAGCCGACCCCCGCCAAGTCGGTCGAGGCCCGGGAGAAGGGCGCCGGCCCCGTGCTCGGCATCTTCTCCACCGGACCCGAGGTCCGTGTCGCCTGGCAGAACGTGGCGACCGAGGTCATCGGCACCATCGTGCTCGTCCTCGCGGTCCTGACCCAGGGCCTGAACGGCGACGGCAAGGGTCTCGGCACCCTCGGCGCCCTGATCACCGCGCTCGTCGTGGTCTCGATCGGTCTGTCCCTCGGTGGCCCGACCGGTTACGCGATCAACCCGGCCCGTGACCTCGGCCCGCGGATCGTGCACGCCCTGCTGCCCCTGCCCAACAAGGGCGGGTCGGACTGGAGCTACGCCTGGGTCCCGGTGGTCGGCCCCCTGATCGGTGCCGCCATCGCCGCAGGCCTCTACAACGTCGCATTCGCCTGAGAAAACCGTTGAGCCGCGGTTCCGCGGGCACCGCTCGCGGAACGCTCAGCACGCGCCGTACGTACAGCCCGTTGACCAGTTGACCTTTCAGGAGCACACCGTGAGCGACGCCCACACCGCCGGCCCCTTCATCGCCGCGATCGACCAGGGCACGACCTCGTCCCGCTGCATCGTCTTCGACCGCGACGGACGCATCGTCTCCGTCGACCAGAAGGAGCACGAGCAGATCTTCCCGAAGCCGGGCTGGGTCGAGCACGACGCCACCGAGATCTGGACGAACGTCCAGGAAGTCGTCGCCGGCGCCATCGAGAAGGCCGGCATCACCCGCGACGACATCAAGGCCATCGGCATCACCAACCAGCGCGAGACCACGCTGCTCTGGGACAAGAACACCGGTGAGCCCGTCCACAACGCCATCGTCTGGCAGGACACCCGCACCGACGCCCTCTGCCGCGAGCTCGGCCGCAACGTCGGCCAGGACCGCTTCCGCCGCGAGACCGGTCTGCCGCTGGCCTCGTACTTCGCCGGCCCCAAGGCCCGCTGGCTGCTGGACAACGTCGAGGGCCTGCGCGAGCGCGCCGAGGCCGGGGACATCCTCTTCGGCACCATGGACACCTGGGTCATCTGGAACCTGACGGGCGGTGTCGACGGCGGCAAGCACTACACCGACGTCACGAACGCCTCCCGCACCCTCCTGATGAACCTGCACACTCTCCAGTGGGACGACAAGATCGCCGAGTCCATCGGCGTCCCGCTGTCGATGCTCCCGGAGATCCGCTCCTCCGCCGAGGTGTACGGCGAGGTCACCGGCGGCCGGCTCGGTGAGCTGCTGGGGGGCATCCCGGTCGCGTCCGCGCTCGGCGACCAGCAGGCGGCCCTGTTCGGCCAGACCTGTTTCGGCGAGGGCGAGGCCAAGTCCACGTACGGAACCGGCACGTTCATGCTGATGAACACCGGTGAGAAGATCATCAACTCCTACAGCGGCCTGCTGACCACGGTCGGCTACCGGATCGGCGACCAGAAGCCGGTCTACGCCCTGGAGGGCTCGATCGCCGTCACCGGTTCGCTGGTGCAGTGGATGCGCGACCAGATGGGCCTGATCTCCACGGCCGCCGAGATCGAGACCCTCGCGCTCTCGGTCGAGGACAACGGCGGCGCGTACTTCGTGCCGGCCTTCTCCGGTCTGTTCGCCCCGTACTGGCGCTCCGACGCCCGCGGTGTGATCGCCGGTCTCACCCGGTACGTCACCAAGGCGCACCTCGCGCGCGCCGTCCTGGAGGCCACCGCCTGGCAGACCCGCGAGATCACCGACGCCATGACCAAGGACTCGGGCGTCGAGCTCGCGGCCCTCAAGGTCGACGGCGGTATGACCTCCAACAACCTGCTGATGCAGACCCTCTCGGACTTCCTGGACGCCCCCGTGGTGCGCCCGATGGTCGCCGAGACCACCTGCCTCGGCGCCGCCTACGCCGCCGGTCTCGCCGTCGGCTTCTGGACCAACACCGACGACCTGCGCGCCAACTGGCGGCGGGCCGCCGAGTGGACCCCCCGCATGGACGCGGAGACCCGCGACCGTGAGTACAAGAGCTGGCTCAAGGCCGTCGAGCGGACCATGGGCTGGATCGAGGACGAGGGCTGAGCGGAACTCTCCGTCCGTCGGCTCTGATGAGGAGTAAGAACCCCTAATGACCAGTCAGACCACCCTGCAGACCCTGCCTGCCCTGGGGACGCGCCCGGCGTCCGGCTCGAACCCGAGCCGTGCCGAGACCCGGGAGCAGCTCTCCAAGGCGTCGTACGACCTCCTCGTGATCGGCGGCGGCATCCTGGGCATCTCCACCGCCTGGCACGCCGCGCAGTCCGGGCTCAGGGTGGCCCTGGTCGACGCCGGCGACTTCGCCGGCGCCACCTCCTCCGCCTCCTCCAAGCTCCTCCACGGCGGTCTGCGCTACTTGCAGACCGGCGCGGTGAAGCTGGTGGCGGAGAACCACTTCGAGCGCCGTGCGGTCTCCCGCCAGGTGGCCCCCCACCTGGCGAACCCGCTCACCTTCTACCTCCCCGTGTACAAGGGCGGGCCGCACGGCGCGGCGAAGCTCGGGGCGGGCGTCTTCGCCTACTCCGCGCTCTCCGCGTTCGGCGACGGCGTCGGCCACCTCCTGTCCCCCGCCAAGGCGGCGCAGGACGTGCCCGAGCTGCGCACCGACAACCTCAAGGCCGTGGCCGTGTACGGCGACGACCAGATGAACGACTCCCGGATGGCCCTGATGACGGTCCGCGCGGCCGTCGAGTCCGGCGCGGTCGTGCTGAACCACGCCGAGGTCACCGGCCTGCGCTTCACCAAGGGCCGGGTCACCGGGGCCGAGCTGCGCGACCGGCTCTCCGACGACGAGTTCGGCGTGAGCGCCCGGCTGGTGCTCAACGCGACGGGGCCGTGGGTGGACCACCTGCGCCGTATGGAGAACCCGGACGCGGCGCCCTCCATCCGTCTCTCCAAGGGCGCGCACCTGGTCCTGAAGCGGACCGCGCCCTGGAAGGCCGCGCTCGCCACCCCCATCGACAAGTACCGCATCACCTTCGCCCTCCCCTGGGAGGACATGCTGCTGCTCGGCACCACCGACGAGGTGTACGAGGGCGACCCGGCGGACGTCGCGGTCACCGAGAAGGACACGGCCCAGATACTCGACGAGGCCGCTTTCTCCATCCGCGACCAGCAGCTCGACCGTGATCTGATCACGTACTCCTTCGCCGGCCTGCGGGTGCTGCCGGGCGGACCGGGCGACACCGCGAAGGCCAAGCGGGAGACGGTCGTCACCGAGGGCCGGGGCGGCATGCTGTCCGTCGCGGGCGGCAAGTGGACGACGTTCCGGCACATCGGCCGCACGATCATGAAGAAGCTGGAGGCGCTCCCCGGCCACCCGCTGGGCGAGGACTTCGAGCCGGTCGCCTCCCTTCCCAAGAAGCTGCCGCTGCCGGGTGTCGCCAACCCCCGCGCGGTCGCCCACCGTCTCCTCGTCGACCGCCCGGCACCCGGCCCCCGCATGGGCGCCGACACCGCCCGGCATCTGGCCACGCACTACGGTTCGCTGGCCTTCGACATCGCCCGCCTCGCCAACGAGAACCCCGAGCTGGCCGAGCGCGTCCACCCCGACGCGCCGGAGATCTGGGCCCAGGTCGTCTACGCCCGTGACACCGAGTGGGCCGAGACCGCCGACGACGTCCTGCGCCGCCGCACGACGCTGACGATACGGGGCCTCGCCACCGACGAGGTCCGCGCCAAGGTCCAGGACCTGCTCGACAAGAAGTGACCGGCTCTCGGTCCGGCCCCACCCCCTGACCGGGGCCGGACCGAGCGGAACGGCCCCCTCCGGGGCGGGACCACGGCAAAGGGGCGGCTCTCCACCGAGGGAGCCGCCCCTTTGCCGTCCTTGCCGTCCTTGCCGTCGGGCCGGTTGTCAGTGCCGGGTGCTTTCATGACCGCATGAACATCGATCACGCCGACCCCGCCGAACTGGCCGCCCTGCGCGCGGCCTTCGCCGTCGACGACGGCGGGGAGTCGGCGCTCGGCTGGCCCGCCGTGCGCGCCTTCGAGGCCGAGCACGGGGTGGTGCTCCCGGAGCCGTACCGGACGTTCGTGGCGGAGATCTCCGACGGCTCGTCCCAGGGGCCGCCCGAGTACGGGCTCGTGGGGCTGGCCGAGGTGCCGGCGGACTGGGGCGGCGACGGCGCCGACCGGGCCCTCGGTGAGCCGTTCCCGCTCACCGCGCCCTGGCTGTGGGAGGAGGACGAGGGCCCGTTCGACGACGAGGACGAGGCCGTCGACAGGGTCTCCGGGCATGGCTCGATCGTGCTCGGCACGGACGGGTGCGCCATGAACTGGCATCTCGTCGTCACCGGGCCCCACCGGGGGCACATATGGCAGGTCACCGATGTGGGTGCCATGCCGTTCGGCGCGGAGTTCGGTCATACGACCTCCGCGCCCGGCTTCGGCGGCTGGGTGGCGCACTGGGCCGCAGGGAAGGAGTGGTTCGACGCCGAGTCAGCCGAGTGGTGAGGCCACGAGGTCGCGTACGGCGTCCGGGGACGTCACCTCGGCCCGCCGCACGATCAGTTCGCGCCCCAGCAGCAGGGCCCGGCGTGACGCCGGGACCGGGTCGGCCAGCGTCGTCAGGTCGGTCAGGTGGGCGAAGCCGATGATGCGGCGGATCAGTTCCGTGCCGGCGAAGCCCAGGGACTCCGTCCAGACGCGGTGCAGGAAGCGGTCCAGGTAGGCGTCGTCGAAGAAGGTGTCGACGCGGGTGGGCCAGAGCCGGCGGAACTCGGACGTGAACGCCTCCCAGGAGAGGCGGAGTTGGTCGCCATGGTCCGACAGCGTGCCGAGGGCGCGGGCCCGCTCCTCCGAGACGAGCGCGTTGGCCCAGTACAGGCCCAGGTCGAAGCCGATGGGACCGACGAAGGAGAACTCTGGGTCGAAGACCCGTACGACGGGGGCGCCCGCGCGCTCGCCGACCATGACGCTGCCCGAGTGGAGGTCACCGTGCAGGAGGGCCTGGGCGCTCGTCATGAAGACATGGCGGAGGTCGGCGACCTCGGTGCGGAGCACGGCGTCCGCGCGGAACGCGGCGGCCAGGTCGTCCAAGCCGGGGTGCCAGTGGTTGTGCTCGTGCTCGATGTACGGCTCGGAGAGGACGACGTCCTCGGTGATCTCGCACAGCTCGGGGTTGACCGAGGCGGCGAGCAGGGCCTTGCGGTCGGCGGAGGTCATGCCGAAGTCGCTGGTGGCGAAGGAGAGCCGGGCGACAAGACGGCCGATCTGCGCCGAGGTGTGCGGGCCGTAGGAGGCGCCCTCGTTGAGGAGGGTGCGCAGGACCTCCAGGTCGGAGAGGTCCTCCATGACCAGCGCGAAGTTCTCGGGGTCGTAGCCGTGGATCGCGGGGATCTCGTCGGGGGCGACCTTCCCCAACTGCTCGTACGCGCGGGCCTCGGCGTCCGCCCGCTCGGGGCTCAGCGGCCAGGAGGGCCCGGCGACCCGGACCCAGGGCAGCGCCTGCTTGAGGGCGAGACTCCGGGTGCCGGCCGCGTTCGAGGCGAGGAAGACGCGGTTGACGTTGCCGTCCGACACCTCGCGGACGGTGATGTCGTCCACGTCCTCCCAGTGTCCCCGCTCGCGCAGATACGCGGGGATGTCGTCGGTCTCCAGAATGCGGTAGCCCATGGTCGGTGAACTCCCTCGTACGGCTGATGCGGTTGATGCGGCTTATGGGGTGCGGCGCTTGGACAAGGTGAAGCTGAAGACGAGGGCGAGGATGAGGACCACGCCCTCGACGACGTCCTGGGTGTAGTACGGCAGCCCCTTGATGGTGAGGCCGGTGGTGATGATGCCGATGAGCACCGCGCCGAGGGCGGTGCCCCACACGTTCGGGCGTCCGCGTCCGAGGACCGAGGTGCCGACGAGGGCGACCGCGACGGCCTCCAGGAGCTGGGAGGTGCCGGCGGACACGTCGCCCTGGCCGATGCGGGAGGCCAGGATCAGGCCGCCGACGGAGGCGAGGACGCCGGAGAGGACGTAGGCCAGCGCCCGGTACGCGCCGACGCGGATGCCGGCCAGGCGGGAGGCCTCGGGGTTGGCGCCGATGGCGTAGAAGATGCGGCCCCAGCGGGTGCGGGCCAGGAACACCCAGGCGGCGACCGTCAGCGCGCCGAAGATCAGTACGGAGATGGGGATACCGAGGACCGTGCCCCGGTCGATCTTCAGAAAGCCGTCGGTGAACTTGCCGGGGGCGGTGGTGCCGTCCTCCAGGGTCATGCCGGGGGTGATCGACTGGCCGTCGACCAGGATCAGTTTGGTGCCCTGGATGACGAACATGGTGCCGAGGGTGGCCAGCATGTCGGGGATCTTCATCACCACGATCAGCAGGGCGTTGAGGAGGCCCGCGAGGGCGCCCGCCGCGAGGACGGCGAGGATCGCGACCGTGCCGATCTGGTTGTGGACGACCATCGTGTGCGCGGCGACCGAGACACCGAGGCCGGCCACCGCACCGACAGACATGTCCATGCCGCCGACGGCCATGGTGAGGGTGACACCGAGGCCGAGGATGGCGGCGACGGAGACATAGCGGAGGGTGTCCAGGAGGGTCGCCGACTCACGGAAGGAGCCCTCGGTCAGCGCGAAGTAGGCGAAGAGCGCGACCGTGACGAAGATGAAGCCGTACTTGATGACGGCGTTCTGGACGCGTACGCCGGTGGACGGGCCGGACGGGGTGGCCGCCTTCGCCACGGGCGCGGTGCTCTGGGTGGTGGTCATGGAAGCGCTTCCTCAGGGGGCCGGGCCGGGGTCACACGGACGCCGAGATGGTCTGGATGACGCGGTCGCGTTCCGCGTCCTCGCCGTACGCGTCGAGGTGGATCTCCCCGGCGGCGAGCACGACGACCCGGTCGGCGACCTCCAGGACCTCGTCGACGTCGGCGGACAGGACGAGGACGGCGGCGCCCTCGGCGGCGAGCGCGCGGGCGCGGCGGCCGATGTCGCGCCGGGCGCCGATGTCCACGCCTCGGAACGGCTCGTCCAGGATGAGGACGCGGGGGGTCTCGGCGAGCCAGCGGCCGACGACCACCTTCTGCTGGTTGCCGCCGGAGAGTTCCTCGACGGCGCTGTGCTCGTCGCGGGTGACGACCCCGAGGGCGTCGATGGTGTCGCGGCCGAGGGCGTTCTCCCGGGCCGTGTTCAGCAGGCCCAGCCGGGACAGGGACTTCAGGAACGGCAGGGAGATGTTCTGGGCCACGGACCAGCCGGGGACGAGGGCGTCGGAGTGCCGGTCCTCGGGGACGAGGTGGACGCCGCCGCGGATGGCGTCGGCGGGGCGGCGGGGCGCGTACGCCCGACCGTCCAGCTCGACCGTGCCGGTGGTGAAGGGTTCGGCGCCGAAGAGGCCGCGAGCCAGTTCGGTCTTGCCGGCGCCCAGCAGGCCGACGACGCCGGTGACTTCGCCGGTGCGGAGGTCGAGGTCGAGGGGCGCGCGGCCCTCGAAGAGACGCACCCCGCGCAGGGAGAGGACCACGTCGCCCTGGTCGCCCTCGCGGACCGGGCGGGCGGTGGTGGTCTCCTGGGCCTGGGCGAGCATCGCGCGCAGGGCGGCGTCCCAGTCGAAGGGGCGGGCCTGGTCCTCGGTGAGACGGCCGTCCCGCAATACGACCAGACGGTCGGCCAGTGCGTCGATCTCGCCGAGGCGGTGGGAGACGTAGAGGACCGCGATGCCGTCCGCCCGCATCCGCTCGACCAGCGCGAACAGGCGCTCGGCCTCGGCGGCGGAGAGCGCGGAGGTCGGCTCGTCGAGGATGAGCAGCCGGGGGCGGGTGGCGAGCGCGCGGGCCAGGATCAGCAACTGGCGGTCGGAGATGCCGAGTTCGGTGACATCCCGCTTGAGGACCGCGTCGGACCAGTCGAGGCCGAGGCCGGCCTGGATCTCCCGGGCGCGGGCGAGCAGCTTGCCGCCGTTGAGGAACGGGTTGCCGCGGCGCTGCGCCAGCTCCTCGAAGACCAGGTTCTCGGCGACGGTGAGGCCGGGGACGACGCCCTCACCGATGCGCTGGTGGACGGTCTGGATGCCCAACTGCCGGGCGGCCAGCGGCGACTGGAGAGCCGCGGGCTCCCCCGCGACCCGCACCTCACCGCCGTGGTCCGTGTGCACACCCGACAGGATCTTGATGAGGGTGGACTTGCCGGCGCCGTTCGCACCGAGCAGCGCGACCACGCTGCCCGGTGCGATGTCCAGCGAGACGGAGGCGAGCACCGTCCTGCCGCCGAAGGCCATGCTGACGTCGGTCAGGCTGACGGCTGCCGCTGTCTGCGGCTCCTCCGCCGCCCGGCCGTTGTCGGCGGTGTCAGTGGGCGACATTCGAGATCCAGTCGGCGGTCGAGACCTGCGACAGGTTCAGCGCGGGCAGCGCCTCGCGCAGCTGGTCCATGTTCTCGATCTTCTTCTCGCGCAGGAAGTCCTGGGTGATGGCGACGGCCGGGAACTCCACGGAGGTCTTGTTCAGCTGTCCGGCCAGCTCCAGCGCGGTCGTCCGGACCACGGCGGCACCCACGGCGGACGGGTCGGTGCCCGCGGTGGCGACCCAGGGGCTGTCCTTGGCGGTGATGGCCTGGATGTCGGCGTTGGAGACATCGGCGCCGAAGACCTTCACCTTGTCCTGGAGCTTCTTGTTCTGCACGGCGAGGACGGTGCCCTTGGCCAGCTCGTCGTAGGGGGCGAAGACGCCCGCGACGTCGGAGTTCTGGGTGAGGGCGGCGGAGACGAGGGGAACGTTGTCGGTGGCCGTGGAGTCGGTGACCTTGCCGACCTTGAACGCCTGCTTCCAGCCCTGGGCGTCGACGGTGGACTTCCAGACGGTGTCGCGCTTGTCGAGGGCCGCGTAGCCGGCGACGTTGACGTAGCCGACCTTGGCGTCCTTGCCGATCTCCTTCGCCATCACGTCGAGGACGGCCTGGGCCATGCTCGCGTCGTTCTGCTTGGTGGAGACGACGCCCTTCGTGTCGGTCTCGACGTCGTAGACGACGACCTTGACGCCCTTCTTCACGGCCTTGTCGATCTCCGGCTGGATCGTCGCCGGGAAGCCGTGGTCGATGATGATCGCCTTGGCGCCGGAGTTGATGGCCGAGGACAGGTCGGTGGCCTGCTTGGCGTTGTCGGCCTGGGCGTCGTACACGGTCAGGTCGATGCCGAGGGCCTTGGCCTGCGCCTTCGCGCCGTTGCCCCACTGCTCGAAGTAGTCGCCGGCGCCGCTCTGTCTGACCAGCGCGACCTTGACTGCCCCGTCGGCGAAGGGGGCGGGCTTCTCGCCGGTGGCGGCCGAGGCCTTGGCGGCGGTGTCGCCGGTGTCCTTCGAGGCGTCGGTGGACTGGGCGCAGGCCGACAGCAGCAGGGCCGAGGCGGAGGCGAGGGAGAGCGCGGCGAGCGGGAGGCGGGTACGGCGGGACGAGCGGGACATGACGGCTCCAGGTGCGGTGTGGTGCGAAGGAAAGAAGGGAGGGAGTACTCGACCCGGAGCGGGGGCGGAAACGCGCCACCGTGCGGTGCACGGCGAGCGCCCGGGACGGCAGAGCGCGTCAGGGCGCGTCGGGGCTCCGGCAGTGGTCAGCGACAGCTGGCCGTGGTCGACCGGAGCAGGTCCACGTACAGCCGCCGCACGAGCAGCAGCGTCTTCATACACAGATCATGAGAACGATTTCAGCCATGCGTCAAAGCAATGAGAGCGGTTTCTCACCAGGTGAGACAGCGACTACGTCACACATGTCCGTACATGGACCGGCGTTACCATCGCGGTACCGGCACCCGACCGGCACGACAGTGAGGCCCCGATGACGACATCCGACGCGACGGCGCAGCGTATGCCCGGCATGCGCCGCTGTCCCGGCGCGCTGTGTCGCGGCTGACCGGCCGCCCGTCCCTCACGTTGCTCCGCTTCCCCGCCGTCCGGGTGCTCGTCCCGGTATCCGGACATCCCTTCCAGAATCCTGGAGTTGCTCCCATGACCCTGCTGACCACCTGGCCCGAGTCCGGACCGGAGACCGTGGTGCGTCGTACCTCCGACCCCGTGGAGATCGCCGCCGCGCTGGCGCCGCTCGGGGTGCGCTACGAGCAGTGGCCGATCCGCGAGGACGTGCCGTTCGACGCGGGCAGCGAGACCGTGTTCGCCGCGTACGGACCGGAGATCGAGCGGCTCAACGCCGAGGAGGGCTTCACCACGGTCGACGTCCTCGGGCTGCACCCGAGCGACGATCCCGAGTTCCCGGTGAAGGCGAAGGCCGCCCGCGAGAAGTTCCTCCAGGAGCACACCCACGACGACGATGACGAGGTGCGCTTCTTCGTCTCCGGCTCCGGCATCTTCTACCTCCACGTCGACGGCGAGGTGCACGCCGTCTACTGCGAGAAGGGCGACCTGCTGGGTGTACCGCGCGGGACGACGCACTGGTTCGACATGGGCACCAGCCCCTCCTTCACGGCGATCCGGTTCTTCCACGAGGAGGACGGCTGGATCGGCAGCTTCACCGGCTCCACCATCGCCTCCCGCTTCCCGGACTACGACACGATCGACGCCGGGTACCAGCAGGACAAGCAGGACAAGGCAGCGGTGTGAGCCAGGTCTTCGACAGCGGCTCCATCGACTCCGTGGTGCTCGACATCGAGGGCACCACGAGCGCCACGGGGTTCGTCGTGGACGTGCTCTACCCGTACTCCCGCTCCCGTTTCGCGGCGCTGCTCGCGGAACGGGGTGACGATCCTGAGGTGGCGCGGGCTGTCGCCCAGGTACGCGAGCTCATCGACGAGCCGGACGCCGACGCCGCGCGGGTCGAGAAGGCGCTCCACGCGTGGCTCGACGAGGACCGCAAGGCGACGCCGCTGAAGACCCTCCAGGGCCTCATCTGGTCCGAGGGCTTCGCCCGGGGCGACCTCGTCTCCCACTTCTACGACGACGTCCTGCCGGCCCTGCGCGCCTGGCACACGGCGGGCGTACGCCTGCACGTGTACTCCTCGGGTTCCGTGGCCGCGCAGCGCGCCTGGTTCCGGTCGAGCCCCGAGGGCGATCTGCTGCCGCTGGTCGAGGGGTTGTACGACACGGAGAACGCGGGGCCGAAGCAGGAGGCGGAGTCGTACCGCGTGATCGCGACGGCGCTGGGTCTCGCCGCGACGCCCGAGCGCATCCTCTTCCTCTCCGACCGGCCCGGTGAACTGGACGCGGCGCGGGAGGCCGGCTGGCACGCCGTCGGTGTCCGGCGGCCCGGGGAGCCGTACTACGAGCAAGGCGTCGGCGACCACGCGCAGGCGGGGACGTTCGACGAGATCACCATCATCAGGAGCACGACGTGACCACAGAGATCTCTTCCCTCGACCTGGAGGAGGCGGGCGCCGTCCTGGCCGCCGAGTCGGCCCGCTTCGCCTCCTTCGGCTGGATGCGCGGCACCTCGGGGAACCTGTCGGTGGTGCTGTCCCGCGATCCGCTGCGGCTGGCGGTGACGGCGAGCGGACACGACAAGGGTGAACTGACGCCCGCGGACGTGGTGTTGGTGGACGGCGACGGTGCCGCGGTCCAGGGCGGCAGGCCGTCCGCCGAGGCCGAGCTGCACGCGCGCGTCGCCGCGCTGACCGGGGCGGGTGCGGTCGTCCACGTCCACACGGTCGCGTCCGTGGCGATGGGGCGCCGTGAGCCCGGGGGCATCGTGTTCAGGGACCTGGAGATGCTCAAGGGCGTCGGCCAGCCCGCCCACGACGTCGAGGTCACCCTCCCCGTCATCACCAACAGCCAGGACATGAAGGAGCTGGGCGACCGTCTGGAGGCCGCCCGCGACCCCCGTATGCCGGCGGTGGTCGTCGCCGGCCACGGCCTGTACGTCTGGGGCGACACCCCTCGCCAGGCCCGTCATCACACCGAAGTGGTGGAGTGGCTGCTGGAGTTGGAGCTGTCCCAGCGCTGACGGAACGTCACAGGGCGGCCCGGTCACGGTGACCGGGCCGCCCTGTCGTCGAGTCAGGTACGGGTCACGCCTGGCGCAGGCGCTCGCCGGGCAGTTCGCCCGCCGAGACCTCCAGCACGCCCCGCTCGGTGACCAGGCCCGTCACCAGGCGGCCCGGTGTCACGTCGAACGCCGGGTTGTGGCCCCGGGACTCGGCGGGTGCCGTGCGGACGCCGCTCCATTCCAACACCTCGTCCTCGCCCCGGAGTTCGATGTGGATGTCGGCGCCGGAGAGGGTGGCGAGGTCGACCGTGGTGGTGGGGGCGGCGACCATGAAGGGGATGCCGGCGTCGGCGCAGGCGAGGGCGACACCGACCGTGCCGACCTTGTTGGCCGTGTCGCCGTTGGCCGCGATGCGGTCGGCGCCCACGATCGCCGCGTCGACCTCACCGCGCAGGATCGTGCCGGCGGCGGCGCCGTCCACCTGGACGTGGTGCGGGATGCCCTCCTGGACCAACTCCCAGGCGGTCAGCCGGGATCCCTGGAGGAGGGGACGGGTCTCGTCGGCGTAGACGACTTCGAGGAGCCCCCGCGCGTGGAGTTCGCGGATGACGCCAAGTGCCGTTCCCCATCCGGCGGTTGCCAGCGCGCCCGTGTTGCAGTGGGTCAGCACCCGCAGCGGACGGTCGACGCCCACCCGCTTCAGCAGCCAGTCGGCGCCGAACACCCCCATGGCCCGGTTCGCCTCGACGTCCTCGCGCTGGACGGCGGCGGCCTCCTCCAGCACCGCGTCCAGCCCCTCGTCGAAGCGGGTCATGACCCGGTCGACACACACCATCAGGTTCACGGCGGTGGGGCGCGCCGCACGGACACGGGCGACGGCGGCCCGTGTCTCCTCGGCCGACCAGCCCTCCCGCTCGCCCTGAAGGAGCGCGAGGGCCACCCCGTACCCGCCCGCCGCCCCGATCGCGGGAGCGCCCCGGACGACGAGGCGCTGGATCGCGGAGACCAGGGAGTCGACGTCGCGGATCTCGACCGTCTCGGTGCGGTGCGGCAGGACCGTCTGGTCGATGAGCGCGACGCTGTTTCCGGTCCAGTCGACGGCGCGCAGTTCCTGGGGCATGGCGGGGTACTCCTGGGGTTCCGAAGGTGCCCGACACCGTACATGACCTCGGAGAACGGCCGGGAACCACAGTTCGAGACGGCGGGGCACCCGTCCGGAGAGCGGTGTTACAGTCCAGCCCCGCCCGCAGCCCGTAGGCCGATGTGAAGGAGGAACCGTGCTGCTCACCATGCGCCGTTTCCTCGACCACGGCCGCTGCGCGAGCGACGGCTGTCGCCGCTGATCCCGGTCCCCCGGACCGCTTCGGCGCCCCGCCGCCCTCCCCCACACGGATCCACACCCGCTCCGCCTCCACCTCGTCCGCCTCCTCAGGGCTCGTCAGCGTCGACGGTCCCGGCCCTTGCCGCACCCTCCGGAAGGTCGCCCCCGATGTCCCGCAGTGCCCGCCCCACCCGTAGATCCCGCCGCTCCCTGCGACTCGCCGCCCTCGCCACCGGCACCGTCCTGCTGGCCACCGCCTGCAACGCGGCCGCGAAGAAGGACGGTTCCGCCGACGACGCCGGCGCGAGCGGTGGCAGCGGCAAGAGCTTCACGCTCGTCACCCCGGACGCCGTCGGCCAGAACGAGTTCCTGAAGAACGCCGTCACCGGTGTGAAGGCGGCGGCGAAGGAGCACGACGGCTCGCAGAAGGTCTACGAGTCCACGGACACCTCCTCGCAGCAGCAGAACGTGCAGGCCGCGGTGGACGAGCGGCCGGATGTGATCGTGCTGGTGGGCTTCGAGTTCGCGGACCTGGTCGCCCAGCAGGCCGAGGCCCACCCGAAGCAGCGGTTCCTGCTGGTGGACGCGTGCACGGAGAAGACGTTCGAGAACGTGTCGTGCGCGGTGTTCCGGGAGCACGAGGGTGTCTTCCTCGCGGGCGCGGAGGCGGGCCTGCTGAGCGAGAGCGGCAAGGTGGGTGCCGTGGACGTGCTGGACACGCCCCAGTTCCGCCGCTTCAGCGACCCGTTCGCGGCCGGTGCCCAGCATGTCGCCGCCAAGACGCAGACCTCGACCCGGTTCGTCGGCGGCCAGTCCCCGTTCGACGACTCCGCCCGCGCCAAGGAGCAGGCCGGCTCGCTGCTCGCCAAGGGCTACGACCAGCTGATGGCCGCCGCCGCGGCCGGCAACTACGGCGTGTTCGAGGCGGCGAAGGCCAAGGGCGCGTTCGCGTACGGCGTGGACGTCAACCAGTGCCCGTCGGCGCCGGGCACGGTCGTCGACAACGTCGTCAAGCGCACGGACGTCGCGGTGGAGAAGGGCATCGAGCGGGTCCTCGACGGAAAGACGGGCACGGTCTCATACGGCCTCAAGGAGGGCGGCATCACCCTCACCGGTCTGGAGGACGGCGTGGACTCGTCGCAGTGCGTCATCGCCGACCACAAGGACGTGCTGAAGAAGGTCGAGGCGCTGCGCGACCTGATCGTGTCGGGAGAGCTGAAGGTCGATGACCCCGCGGCCGCCTGACGGACCGGCGGAGGCCGCGGCGTCCGGTGGTGACACCCCGGACACCCCGGACACCCCGGACACCCCGCCCGCCGTCGAACTCCTCGGCATCACCAAGCAATACCCCGGCACCCTCGCCAACGACGCGGTCGACCTGACCGTCCGCCCCGGCGAGATCCACGCGCTCATGGGCGAGAACGGCGCGGGCAAGTCGACGCTGATGTCCGTCCTGTACGGCATGGAACGCCCGGACGCCGGCACGATCCGCGTCGACGGGCGCGAGGTGTCCTTCGCCGGGCCGTCCGACGCGATGGCCGCCGGGCTCGGCATGGTCCACCAGAGCTTCAAGCTGTTCGACTCGCTGA
Organism: Streptomyces griseiscabiei; assembly: GCF_020010925.1. Lineage (NCBI taxonomy): Bacteria > Bacillati > Actinomycetota > Actinomycetes > Kitasatosporales > Streptomycetaceae > Streptomyces > Streptomyces griseiscabiei. The sequence goes on from NZ_JAGJBZ010000001.1 coordinate 3,058,089, forward strand.
CGGTCGCCGAGAACGTGGTGTACGCCGCCGAGCCGCGCCGCTTCGGCCTGGTGGACCGGGCCGCGGCCCGCCGCCGGGTCCGTGAACTCGGCGCGGAGCACGGCCTGCCGGTGGACCCCGACGCCCGGGTCGGCGCGCTGCCGGTCGGGCTGCGGCAGCGTGTGGAGATCCTCAAGCTCCTGCACCGCGGCGCCCGCGTCCTCATCCTCGACGAGCCGACCGCCGTGCTGACGCCCGCCGAGGCCGACGCCCTGTTCGCGGTGCTCAAGTCGCTGGCGGCGCGGGGCCGTACGGTGATCCTCGTCACCCACAAGCTGCGCGAGGTGCTGGAGGGCAGCGACCGGGTGACCGTCCTGCGGGACGGCCGGGTGGTGGCCCGGCTGCGGACCGCCGACACCACCGCCGACGCGATCGCGGCGGCGATGACGGGCCGCGAGGTCGAGCTGGACCGCGTCCACGCGACCGGCACGCCCGGGGAGGTGATCCTGGACGTCGACGGCCTCACCACCGACGGGGTCCGCGAGGTCGCGCTCACCGTCCGCGCCGGGGAGATCGTCGGCATCGCGGGGGTCGCCGGAAACGGCCAGGGCGAACTGGTCGAGGCCCTCGCCGGGCTGCGCCCGGTCGCCTCGGGCCGGGTCCGGCTGCGCGGCGAGGACATCACGCACGCCTCGGCGACCGAGCGGCGCGCCCGGGGCGTCGCGTACGTCCCGGAGGACCGGCACGCCGTGGGGACGGCGCCGGCGGCGTCCGTGGCGGAGAACCTGGCGATGGGCCATCACCGGACGTCCCTGTCGGCCGGGTCCCGGCTCGGCCTGCTCCCACCCGCCGCCGTACGGGACCACGCGCGGCGGCTGATCGAGCGGTTCGGCGTCAAGGCGTCGAGCCCGGACGTGCCCGCGTCGGCGCTCTCCGGCGGCAATCTGCAGAAGCTGCTGATCGGGCGTGAACTCGCCCACGAGGCCCCGCTGTTGCTCGTCGAGCAGCCGACGCGCGGCGTCGACATCGGCGCCGTCCAGAACATCCACGACCAACTCGTCGCCCACCGCGACGCCGGTCACGCCGTCCTCCTCGTCTCCGCCGAACTCAGCGAGATCCGGGGCCTGTCGGACCGCGTGCTGGTCATGTACGAGGGCCGGGTGACCGCCGCGTACGACAAGGCCGACGCGGACGAGGGCGTGCTCGGGCTCGCGATGGCCGGCGGCGGCAGCGGCCCGGCACCGGTGGAGGCCGGGAACTGACATGAACCGCATACCCGGCGGCCGTGCGACGGCCGCCCTCCGCTCCCCCGTCGCGTTCTCCGTCGTCGCCGGTGTCGTCGTCGGCGCCCTGTTCCTGCTGGGCACGGGCGCCGATCCGCTGACCGCGTACGGCGCCGTCCTGACCGGCTCGCTCGGCGCGGACGGCATCGGCTCGACGCTGACCACCGGCACGAGTGTGCTCGGCATGGCCCTGGCGCTGGCGATCCCGCTGCGCGCCGGGCTGATCAACCTCGGCGGTGACGGACAGCTGGTCCTAGGGGGCATCACGGCCGCCGTCACCGGCCTGTACTCGCCGCTCCCGGCACCGCTCACCGTCGTCCTCGCCCTGCTGGCGGGCATGGCCGCCGGTGCCGCGTACGCCGCGCTCGCCGCGCTCTGCGAGAACAGGCTGGGTGTTCCGCTGCTGGTCAGCAGCCTGCTGCTGAGCTATCCGGCGGTGTCGCTCGCCTCCTGGCTGGCCCGCTATCCGCTCAAGGAGCCAGGGTCCAGCCTCCCCCAGACCCGCCGGCTCCCGGAGGGGGTCGCGCTGCCCGCGTTCGGTGCGTCGACGGTGACCGTGGGGCTGCTGCTGGTGCTCCTCGCGGCAGCCGCGTACTGGTTCACGGACCGGCGCACGGCGCTCGGCTACGAGATCCGGATGACCGGCCTCAACCCGCGTTTCACCGCGTACGCCGGTGTGGAGCGCGCGGGGCTGACGCTCCGGCTGACGTCCGTGTCGGGCGCGCTCGCCGGGCTCGTCGGGGCGATCGGGGTGCTGAGCTTCCCGTACCGCTTCCTGGACGGCTCGCTCACCGCGCCCGGCTACACCTGGACGGGGCTGACGGCCGCGCTCCTCGCGGCGGCGGCGCCGCTCGGCACGCTCCTCGCCTCGTTCTTCTTCGCGGTCCTCCAGGTCGGCGGGCTGTCGATGGAGCGGACGACGGAGGTGCCGCGCGAGCTGACGCAGGTGCTCCAGGCCGTCGTCATCGTGTTCCTGGCGGCCCGGCTGCGGTTCCCGCGGCGGTGGTCCGGCGGGCGGAACCGGCGGAAGGCGGCCGTGTGATGTTCTTCGACTCCGATCTGCTGATGTCGGCGCTGCGCGCCCTCACCCCGATCCTGCTGGCCGCGCTCGGCGGCGCCCTGTGCGAGCGTGCGGGCGTCTTCAACATCGGCCTCGAGGGCATGATGCTGCTGGGCTGCTTCACGGCGGTGACGACCAGCTGGTTCACCGGCAGCCCCTGGCTCGGTGTCCTCGCGGCGGTCCTCGCGGCAGCGGCGTACTCCCTGGTCCTGGCCGTCGGCGCGGTGACCCTGCGCGGCGACGCGGTGGTCCTCGGCATCGCCATGAACCTGCTCGCCGTCGGCCTGACCAGCTTCCTGCTGCGCACGGTCTTCGGCGTCCAGGGCACCTTCGACGATCCGTCACTCGCGGGACTGCCCCTGATCGGGGGGCTCTCCCCGCTGGCCTATCTGGCGTGGGCCGCCGTCGGTGTGGCCGCGCTCGTCCTGTCCCGCCATGTGTGGGGGCTGCGGCTGCGCGGGGTCGGCGAGGCACCGGACGCGGCGGCCACGCTCGGGGTGAGCCCCACCGGGTACAAGTACGCGGCGGTGCTCGTCTCCGGTGTACTGTGCGGACTCGCGGGCGCCCAACTCGCCCTGGGGAACGTCACGTTGTTCTCCGAGAACATGACGGCCGGGCGGGGCTGGATCGCCGTGGTCGCCGTGCTGCTCGGCCGCGCGCTGCCGCTGGGCGTCCTGCTCGCCGCGCTCCTCTTCGGTCTCGCCGAGGCCGCCGGCTTCCGCCTGCAGGGGCTCGGTCTGCCGCAGCAGGCGACGGACGCCGCCCCGTACGTCGTCACGCTCGGCGCCCTCTTCCTGACGACGGCCCGCCGCCGACGCCGGAGCCCCCGCGCCGCCGCGGGCAGCACCGGCACCGACCACCCCAACCGCTCTGGAGCCACCGCATGACACAGGACCTGCTGCCCATCACCCGGATACCCAGGGCCGGGCTGCCGCCGCGCGCGGTCGTGGTCGGCGACCCGGCGCGCGCCGCGGCCGTCGCCGCGCTGCTGGACGGCGCCGAGGAGGTGTCGTACCACCGTGAGTACCGGGTGTTCAGCGGGAGTTGGAAGGGCGTGCCGGTCGTCGTCGCCTCGCACGGGGTGGGCGGTCCCGGCGCGATCCTGCTGTTCCAGGAGCTGGCGGACGCGGGGGTCCGCACCTTCCTGCGGTTCGGCACGGCGGGCGCGATGCGGCCCGGGATCGGCGACGGCGACCTGGTGATCGCGGAGGCGGCCGTACGCGACGACGGGGTGACCCGGCAGCTGCTGCCGCCCGAGTACCCGGCGGTCTCCGCCCCCGAGGCGGTCATCGCGCTCCAGCGCGCCGCCCGTGAGGTGGGAGCACCGCATCACCGGGGCATCGTATGGACGAGGGCGGCCTTCCAGCCCGGGCTGATCCCGCTCGACGCGTACGACCGTGCCGGGCTCGCCGCCATCGAGATGGAGCTGTCCGCGCTGTATGTGACGGCGTCGCTGCGCGGTCTGGTCGCGGGCGGGGTGCTCGTCGTGGACGGCGTGAACGCCGACGAACTGGTCGACGAGGAGGCCACCGGCGGTTACGACCCGCACCGCGAGGTCGTCGCGCTCGGGGTGGAGCGCGGGGCGGTCGTGGCGCTGGAGGCACTGCGGCTGCTGGCGGAGGAGTACGCGTTCGAAGGGGCCGGGTCCGAGGGGACCGGGTCCGGGGCAGACGGCTTCGAGGGGGACGCCGCGTGAGCGAGTACGTCGATCTGCTGGTCCACGGCGGTGACGTCCTGACCGTCGACGAGGCCGGAACTCTCGTACGGGGCGGCGCGGTCGCCGTGCGCGAGGGGGAGATCGTCGCGGTCGGACCGGCGGAGGAGATCCGTGCGGCCCACACGGCGGCGGAGACCGTCGACGCCTCGGGCTGCCTGGTGCTCCCCGGGCTCGTCAACACCCACACCCATCTGGCGATGACCCTGCTGCGGGGACGCGCGGACGACGTCACCCTCCAGGGGTTCCTGGAGCGGGTGCTGCGCTGGGAGGCGGAGCTGCTGTCGCCGAAGAACGTGGCGGCGGCGGTCCGGGTCGCGATCGCCGAGAGCCTGCGGGCCGGGGTGACGTCCGCGCTGGACATGTACTGGTTCCACGAGGCGGCCGAGCGGGTCGCGCGCGAGGCGGGCTGGCGGCTGCACACGGGCCCGACCTTCATGGACGTGCCCGACCCCGCCGACGGCCTGGAGTACGGGCAGCGGCTGGAGTGGGCCCGCCGGGACCTCGCCGACCGCTCCCGCCGCCCGGGCACGCGCCCGGTGCTGTTCGCGCACTCGGCGTACACGCTCGGCCCGGACCAGCTGGTCGACATCGCCGCCCTGGCACGGGAGTTCGGGGCGCTGCTGCACATCCACGCGGCGGAGAACGCCACCGAGGTCGCCATGGTCGAGGTGCGGTACGGCAGGCGCCCGGTGGAACTGCTGGACTCGCTCGGGCTGCTCGGCCCCGATCTGCTGCTGGCCCACGCGGTGGACCTCACCGGCCCGGAGATCGCGGCGCTGGCCCGGACCGGGACCTCGGTGGCGCACTGCCCGGTGTCGAACCTGAAGCTGGGCTGCGGGATCGCCCCGGTGCCCCGGCTGCTGAGCGCGGGCGTCACCGTCGGGCTGGGCACGGACGGGGCGGTCAGCTCGAACACGCTGGACGTGCTGGGTGCCGTACGGCAGGCCGCGCTGGTGCACAAGGCGGCCGGGGACCCCACGGCGGTCGGTGCCGAGCAGGCGGTGCGCATGGCCACGATCGAGGGCGCCCGCGCGCTGGGCCTCGGCGACCACCTGGGCTCCCTGGAGCCGGGCAAGCGGGCCGACCTGATCGTGCTCGACCTGGGCGGACCCCATCTGCGACCGCGCCACGACCCCTGGTCCACCCTCGCCTACGCCGCGCACTCGGCGGACGTGCGGGACACGGTCGTGGAGGGGCGGGTGCTGATGCGCGACCGGGTCCTCACCACCGTCGACGAGGCCGCCGCCCTGGCGGATCTGGAGGCTTTGGCCTGATAGAGGCGCTGGAGCCCCCATAATGACCTGAGACATCGGATGTCTGTACGACCGGGACGACCGGGACGACCAAGAGCGACAGGGAACGACAGGGAGGGCCGCCATGGCAGTCACCGACGAGGCGATCGAGAAGATCAAGGGCATGATCGTCTCCGGCGCGCTGCGCCCCGGCGACCGGCTCCCCAAGGAGAGCGAGCTGGCCGCCGATCTGGGGCTGTCCCGCAACTCCCTGCGCGAGGCCGTGCGCGCCCTGTCGTTGATCCGCATCCTGGACGTACGGCAGGGCGACGGCACCTATGTGACCAGCCTCGATCCCCAACTCCTCCTCGAAGCGCTGAGTTTCGTCGTCGACTTCCACCGCGACGACACGGTCCTGGAGTTCCTCGCCGTGCGCCGCATACTGGAACCGGCGGCCACGGCGATGGCCGCGCTGAAGATCAGCGAACAGCAACTGGACGCGCTGACGTCCCAGTTGGACAAGCTCGGCACCGAGCCGTCGGTGGAGGAACTGGTCGCCTGCGACCTGGAGTTCCACCGGGGCATCGTGCAGAGTTCCGGCAACTCCGTGCTCTGTTCGCTCCTCGACGGTCTGTCGGGCCCCACGACCCGGGCCCGTATCTGGCGCGGTCTGACCCAGGAGGACGCCGTCAGCCGGACCCTGCACGAGCACCGCGCCATCCTGACCGCCCTCCGCGACCGCGACGCCGACGCCGCCCGCTCCTGGGCGACGGTGCACATCGCGAGCGTGGAGCAGTGGCTGCGGTCGACGCTGTGAGAAGTTGATCACTTGGAACCCTGGCGACCGGCGCGTGTTCCGGCCGTGCGATCGGGGCATTGATCCGTTCACTCCCCCGTACAAGGGGGCTGCGGAGGGCCCCTCGGCACGCCGTAAGGTTGGGGCGTACGCGAGGGCACGTCGGAAGGAGGCGCTGGGTGATCGAGCTGGAGGGGGTTCCCGAGCTGATCGACCCAGTGATGGTGGCCGCGTTCGAAGGCTGGAACGACGCCGGCGACGCCGCCTCCACCGCGGTCGCGCATCTGGACCGGGAATGGAAGGGCGAGGTGTTCGCGGCGCTGGACGCCGAGGACTACTACGACTTCCAGGTGAACCGTCCCACGGTGTGGCTGGACGGCGGTGTACGGAAGATCACCTGGCCGACGACAAGGTTGTCGGTGGTCAGGATCGGCGGCGACAAGCCCCGCGATCTCGTACTCGTCCGAGGCATCGAGCCGTCGATGCGCTGGCGCTCGTTCTGCAACGAGCTGCTGGGCTTCGCCCACGAACTGGGTGTCGAACTGGTCGTCATCATGGGCGCGCTGCTCGGGGACACCCCGCACACGCGTCCGGTCCCGGTCAGTGGTGTCACGTCCGACCCCGATCTGGCACAGCGCATGGATCTGGAGGAGACCAAGTACGAGGGCCCCACGGGCATCGTCGGCATCCTCCAGGAGGCGTGCACGCACGCGGGTGTCCCGGCGGTCTCGCTGTGGGCCGCGGTGCCGCACTACGTCTCGCAGCCGCCGAACCCGAAGGCGACGCTGGCCCTCCTGAACCGGCTGGAGGACCTGATCGACGTACGCATCCCGCTGGGCGAACTGCCCGAGGACGCGCGCGCCTGGCAGGTGGGCGTGGACCAGCTGGCCGCGGAGGACAGCGAGGTCGCCGAGTACGTGCAGACGCTGGAGGAGGCCCGGGACACGGCGGAGCTGCCGGAGGCGTCGGGCGAGGCGATCGCCCGGGAGTTCGAGCGGTATCTGCGGCGGCGCGACGGGGGGCCCGGCTCCGCCGGTCCGGCCGGGGGGCATGCCACGGCTGACGGGGGTGACACGGGCTCCGGGGCGTGGAACCCCAAGGAGAACCCCGGGGGGCGGACACGGCCGCCGAAGCCGTCGCGGCCGGAGGCCGAAGCCGAGACCGAGGATGACGATTCGTCGGACGAGTAGAGCCCGCCGGTTCCGCAGGAGGACGCTGCGCGGGATCTGCGAGTTCGTTGTGGCTGGTCGCGCCCACGCGGCGGAGCCGCACATCGAGTACAGCCCCGCGCCCCTTCGGGCGCGGGGCTGTGGGCCCGGAGTCACCAGTTGCTCAGCGTTTGACCGACACCACCGCGTAGCTCGTCTCCGGGGTCGGGGTCGTCGTGAAGCGGGCGTTGGGGAGGTAGAGGCGGTTCCTGTGGGCCGCGACCGTCGTCGGGACGTCGAATTCGGCGTCGCTGAGGCGGCCCTCGAAGATGCCGCTGCGTCCGTCGTCGGAGAGCTGGAAGACGTCGATCGCGTTCTGGCGGTTCTGGACGACGTAGAGCCGCCGGCCGAGGAGCAGCAGGCCGTCGCCGTTGGTGAGGGGCGCCGCGTCGCCCAGGTCGACGAGGGTCGTGACCCCGGTCCTCGGGTCGACCCGGTGGAGTCCGCCCGCGCCGGACTGGACGACCAGGAGGGCCTTGCCGTCCGGGGTGCGGGTGATGCCGTTGGCGTTGACGACCTCGCCGGGGGTCTGGGTCCAGGCACCGCCCAGCGTGACCGTGACGACGTCGTCCGGAGCCGGCAGCCGGCCGTTCCGGCCGAGCGGCAGGGCGTACAGGGCGGGCTGGAACGAGTCGGTGAACCAGGCGGCGCCCGCCGTGAGGAAGACGTCGTTGGCGAAGGTCGGTGTCTTCGTGGTCAGCGTGTACGAGGCGATGATCTCGCCGGTGCGGGCGTCCACGACACGGGCGCCCTGACCGCGTCCGGCGACGAACAGCCGTCCCCGGTCGTCGAGTTTGAGCCCGACGGAGGGCGTACCGGGGCCCGCGGAGACGATACGGCCCTCGCCGGTGCGCAGGTCGGCCCGGTAGATCGAGCCGTCGCCCAGGGAGCCCAGGTAGGCGTAGGGGCCGGCGCCGATGGTGATGCCCTCGGGGCGGAAGCCGTCGGGCAGCGGGAGGAGGTCGGGCCAGGTGTCCTCGGAGGCGGGTCCCGGGACGGCGGACGAGGCGGAGGCGCTCGCCGCCGAGGAGCCGACGAGCAGTGCGCCGGCGGTGGCGGCGGACGTGGTGAGCAGTCTTCGCCGACTGAGGTGGGGGGTGGTGGGGGGTGGCGCGGAGTAGGGGGACTGCGCGGAATGCGGGGGTTGCGGGGGTGCCACGGTGCGTCCCTTCCACGAAGGGACCGGCAGCTGGCCGGTCCGGCTTCAACTGACGTCTGTCACCCCATCACATGCCGACCGGCCCTGCAGCGCTTCGCAATCGACCGACAGCGCCTTGACAGCCCCGGAACGGCTTCTGAGGGGATTGCGACGAAAGGGCGCCTTCTCCGGCCGGAGTCCGGCCGGAGAAGGCGCCCTGCTGTCAGGAGAAGGCGCCCTACTGCCGGACGCCTGTGCAGAGTCGTTACTTCACAGGGCCACCCCGAGGAGCGCGTCCACCGCGCGTGACACGACACCGGGCGCGCCCTCGTCCGTACCGCCCCGCTCCGCCTGGAGCGCGGCCCAGCGGTCGACCGCGGCGAGGGCGGCCGGCGCGTCCAGGTCGTTCGCGAGGGCCTCGCGGATCTCCTCGACCAGGGCCTCGGCGGGCGGTCCGTCGGGCCGGGAGACGGCGGCGCGCCACCGGCCGAGGCGGGCGACGGCGTCCCGGAGCACCTGGTCGGTCCACTCCCAGTCGGCCCGGTAGTGGTGGGCGAGGAGCGCGAGGCGTATCGCGGCCGGGTCGACCCCGTCGCGGCGCAGCCTGGAGACGAAGACCAGGTTGCCCTTGGACTTCGACATCTTCTCGCCGTCCAGCGCGACCATGCCGGCGTGCACGTACGCCTTGGCCATGGGGAACTCGCCGGTCAGCGCCTGCGCGTGCGAGGCGCCCATCTCGTGGTGCGGGAAGGCGAGGTCGGAGCCGCCGCCCTGGACGTCGAAGCCCATGCCGAGGTGGTCCAGGGCGATGGCGACGCACTCGATGTGCCAGCCGGGGCGGCCCCGGCCGAGGGAGCCGCCGTCCCAGCTGGGCTCGCCCTCGCGCGCGGCCATCCACAGCATCGGGTCGAGCGGGTTCTTCTTCCCGGCTCGCTCCGGGTCGCCGCCGCGCTCCGCGGAGAGCAGCCGCATGGTGGCGGCGTCCAGGCGCGAGACCTTGCCGAAGTCCGGGTCGGACTCGACGGAGAAGTAGATGTCGCCCTCGAGTTCGTAGGCGGCACCGGAGTCGAGGAGCCGTTCGACGAGCGGGACGATGCCGGGGATGGCCTCGACCGCGCCGATGTAGTGGCGCGGCGGGAGCATCCGCAGGGCGGTCATGTCCTCGCGGAAGAGGGCGGTCTCCTTCTCGGCGAGGGCCACCCAGTCGATGGAGTCGCGCGCGGCCCGCTCCAGCAGGGGGTCGTCGACGTCCGTCACGTTCTGGACGTAGTGAACCTGCCGCTTGGTGTCGAGCCACACGCGCTGGACGAGGTCGAACGCGTTGTAGGTCGCCGCGTGACCCATGTGGGTCGCGTCGTACGGGGTGATTCCGCAGACGTAGATACGGGCGACGAGACCGGGGTCAAGGGTGATGAGCCCATCGGTCGCGGTGTCGTGGATCCGAAGGTCGCGGCCCTTGCCGGGCAGGGCGGGGACCTCAGAAGCGGGCCAGGCATGCATGTCACGAGCCTAACCCGATCCCCGCGCGGCTATGCGGGGTCCCTCCGGGGGATCGGCGGGGGCGCCTTCCGGCTCGGGGGTACGGGCTGTCCTGCGGCTTACGCCCGTACGTGGCTGATCGCGCAGTTCCCCGCGCCCCTGACGGGGCGCGGGGGCCCCGGCCGTCATGTCAGACCGGGGGCCAGGGGATCGCCGGCCAGTCGCCGCTGGGCTCGGGGTGACGGCCGCTCTTCAGCAGCGCGGCGACCCGCTCCCGGGTGGCGTCCAGCTCGGCCGGTGTGATCAACGCGACGAGCTTCGCGGCCAGCGCCCCGCCCTCGCCGAGGGCGTCCCGCAGTCCTGCCAGGACCTCCAGGGCCTCGTCCGTGAGCGGTTCCCCGGCCCACCCCCACAGCAGCGTCCGCAGCTTGTTCTCGGCGTTGAAGGTGACCCCGTGGTCGATGCCGTAGAGGCGCCCCTCTGCGGCCGGCAGCAGATGCCCGCCCTTGCGGTCCGCGTTGTTGACGACCGCGTCCAGCACGGCGAGCCGCCGCAGCCGGGGATCGTCGGCGTGCACGAGGAGCGCGGTCCTCCCCTCACCGACCTCGGCGAACCCGACCGCCTTCCAGCCCTCCCCGGCCTCCTCGCCGTCCACCAGGGCCAGCAGCTCGGACCCGGCCTCGCCCTCGATCCACAGCTGGCACATGCCCTCCCCGTACGGCCCGTCCCGCAGCACCGTGGGCGGTACGAGCCCCCAGCCGGTCGCCTCGGACACCGCGTACGCGGCGACCTCCCGCTGCGCGAGCGTCCCGTCGGGGAAGTCCCACAGGGGCCGCTCCCCGGCGACGGGCTTGTAGACGCAGGCCGTCTCCCGCCCGTCGTACGAGACCGTGCAGTAGAGCACCGCGTTGGACGCCTCCCGCACCCGCCCCCGTACGGTCAACTCGCCCTCGGCGAGCAGCGTGACGAGGGAGCCGTCGGACGGCTGGGCGGGTGCCCCGGTGGACGACGGCGACGTGGCGGAGGACTCGGCGGAGGAGGTCACGCGTCGCGCCGGTATCCGTTCTGGCGCGGACATACGTGTCCCTCCGGATCGAGCGGCAGACTGCACAGCGGGCACGGCGGGCGCCCCGCGTTGACGACGTCGAGGGCCCGCTTGGCGAAGGCGCGGGCCTGGGTGCCGGTGAGACGGACACGGAGCATCGGCGGGCCGTTCTCCTCGTCCTGGAGCATCCGCTCCTCCGCCTCGGCCAGGTCCTCCTCGGAGTCCGCGTCCAGCTCCACCAGGGCCTGGGCCTCGACGATCATCCGCTCCTCGTCGCCGTCCCAGGCCAGCGCCATCGTGCCGACCCGGAACTCCTCCTCGACAGGGGCCTCCAGCGGCGCCGTGTCCGACACCTCGGTGGGGGCGACGGCCGGCACCGCGGCGCTGCCGCCGCTGCGCCGCACGACCTCGTCCAGCAGTTCGTCCATGCGTTCGGCGAGCGCGGCGACCTGGGTCTTCTCCAGGGCGACGCTGGTCACACGCTGCCCCGAGGAGGCTTGCAGGAAGAAGGTCCGGCGCCCGGGCAGCCCGACCGTACCGGCCACGAAGCGGTCCGGGGGGTCGTAGAGGAACACCTGACGGGACACGTCCTGTCTCCATTGGAATCGACGTCGGGACCGGCCGCGCCGGATGCTGACTGGTTCAGCTCCGCCGCGACCGCTTCACCCTACTGCGGTTGACGATCACGGTGCCCCCGCACCGCCCCCGACGGTCGCGTCACCGCTCGGGGGCTCCTCGCGCGGCGCCAGGGACGAGAAGTCCCCGGTGTCGCCGAGGCGGACGAGAAACGGCCTGAGTCGTGTGTAACGGATCGCGGTGATGGAACACGGTTCCACAGAGATCCGCTGGAAGAGGTCCAGATGAAGTCCGAGTGCGTCCGCCACGAGCGACTTGATGATGTCGCCGTGCGAACACATCAGATACACGGCGTCGGCCCCGTGTTCACGCTCCACGCGCGCGTTCCACTCCCGTACCGCCTCCGCGGCCCGGTGCTGCATCGCCCGCATCGACTCGCCGCCGGGGAACTCGACGGCCGTCGGATGCGTCTGCACGACTCCCATCAGCGGCTCGTCGGCCAGCTCCGCGAGCTTGCGGCCGGACCAGTCGCCGTAGTGGCACTCGCCGATGCGTTCGTCGGTGTGCGCGGTGAGGTCGGGCCGGGCGTCGAGGAGCGGGCGAATCGTTTCCTGGCAGCGCTGGAGCGGGCTGCTGACCACCTCGGCGATCGGCAGCCCGGCGAGCCGGCCGGGCAGCGCCGCGGCCTGCGCGGAGCCTCGCTCGTCGAGTGCGATCCCGGGCGTCCACCCGGCGAGCACTCCCTCGGTGTTGGCGGTGGACCGTCCGTGCCGGACAAGGATCAACGTGGGCATGCGCCCCAGCCTAGGCGCACCCGGAAACACGCACGGCAGGGGCGTACGCCGGGGTGCGTTTCCGGCCGGGCGGCGGGAGGATGCACAGCGTGATCGTCGACTGCGCCATCTATCGTGACGGGCGCCGGACGGAAGGCCCCGCGGACCTCTCCGACGCCCTGTCGCAGTGCCGCGCGGTGGGCGAGGCGTTCGTCTGGATCGGCCTGTACGAGCCGACGGAGGACGAGTTCGCCCAGGTCACCGAGGAGTTCGCGCTGCATCCGCTGGCCGTCGAGGACGCGCTCAAGGCACATCAGCGACCCAAGCTGGAGGTGTACGACGACTCCCTGTTCGTGGTCCTCAAGCCGGTGGAGTACGAGCCGGAGAACGACGTCGTCTCGGCCGGCGAGGTCATGGTCTTCATCGGCGACTCGTTCGTGGTGACCGTGCGCCACGGCGAACAGGCACCGCTCGCGGCCGTGCGCCGCCGGCTGGAGGCGGAGCCCGAGATGCTCCGGCACGGCCCGACCGCGGTGCTGTACTCGATCGCCGACGCCGTGGTGGACCACTACGTGGACGTGGCGAGCGAGCTGGGCACCGACCTGGAGGAGCTGGAGACGGAGGTGTTCTCCCCGGCCTCCGGCGGCTCACGGCACACGGCGTCCGGCATCTACGCCTTCAAACGGCAGATCCTGGAGTTCCGCCGGGCCACGGGCCCCCTCGCGCAGCCGCTGGCCCGGCTCGCGGGTGTGCTCGGCGGCCGGGTGCCGTTCGTCCCCGACGCGGCGCGGCCGTTCTTCCGCGATGTGAACGACCACCTCACGCGCGTGAACGAGACGGTCGAGGGGCTGGACCGGCTGGTCTCCGACATCCTCTCGGCGCATCTGGCGCAGATGAGCGTCCGCCAGAACGACGACGTCCGGAAGATCTCCGCCTGGGCGGCGATGGCCGCGGTCCCCACGATGGTCGCGGGCGTCTACGGCATGAACTTCGACCACATGCCCGAACTGCACTGGGTGTGGGCGTACCCGGCGCTGATCGGCACGCTGGTCGTGCTGGAGTTCGCGCTGCACCGGCTCTTCAAGCGGCGGGGCTGGCTGTAGCGGACGGCACGCGCGCGGGGCGGCTGTCGGGCTCCACGCGCGCGTGCCGGGCCGCCCGTCCTAGGGCGTGTCCGCAAAGTCCCGCCTGCCCCGCGGCGCCTGGCACGCTCCCCCACTCCCGGCTGCGCCCGAGCGGGAGGGGCCCCCACCACCGCACCGGGCGAAAACCCAAGTACATCCAGTACGAGGGCTTCCGCCCGGCATGCCGAGAGCACGCTCCCCCAGTCTCGGCTTCGCTCGACCGGGAGGTACCCCCACGACGCCGCGGGGCCCGCCCTCCGGGCGGACGACGGGACTTTGCGGACACGCCCTAGGCGAACTCGGGGGCCGCCGTCGCCGGGCCGCCGAGGGCGTCACGGCGTTCCGGCATCTCCAGGGTGACCATGCGGCGCCAGCCGAAGGCCCGCTCGTAGGCGTACACGGCGTGGATGCCCGCGGCGAGGACGGCCGCCTTCGCCCTGGGCCAGCCCAGGATGCGGCCCATGCGGTCCATCACGGCGAGGCTGACGTCCCGGTAGACGGCGATCTCCGCGAGGGCGCACTCGCGCAGGGTCCGCTGGATGAGACGGCCGTGCCCGGCGGCGGCGTAGCGCAGCAGTTCCTCGTGGGTGTAGGCGAGGTGGTTGTCCTCGTCGTCGGAGATCATCCGGACGGCCTTGCCGATCTCGGGGTGGGTCTCGAAGTGCTTGCGGAGCATCACCATCTGGTCGGCGGCCCGCTGTTCGGTGACCCGGCTGTGGGACAGGTAGACGATGATGTCGCGCGCCGAGAGGGCCTGGTCGGCCTTGAGCTTGTCGTGTGCGAGACCGATGCCCTTGCGCTCCAGCAGCATGGTGTAGTCGGTCTCGGGCGGGACCTCGGTGGGCTGGAGGCCGCGCTTCTTCATCAGGGCGTTGAAGATCCGCCCGTGCTTGTCCTCGTCGGCGCCGTGACGGGTGATCTTGGGGGCGAGCGCGCGCTCGCTGGGCGGGACGAGCGCGGCGATGCGCGCGTTCTCCCAGCCGCCCTGTGTCTCCCCGCTGGCGGCGATGGAGCAGAACAGCCGGAACGACTCGTCGTCGTCGATGATCTCCTGGAACAGACTCTTGGCCGAAAGCATCGAAAGACACCTCTCTGCAGGGGGCCTGGCAGGGGCCTGCAGAAAACGAGTCAAATGGGGTACCAGGAGCCGGGCAACAGCTGTGTCGGACAAATCCGCCGAACGAAGGAGGCCGGGGCGGCGCGGGGGCGTAACCGGACAGGCCGTGCCGCGTTGTCCCGGGTGACGGCCGTGGCGGGGAAGACCCCCGAGCCCCCACCACGGCCGTAGTGCTTCCGCGTCGGCCGCTCCGGCCCTGTTCCGGCCCTCGTCGGCCGTTGCGCCGTTCGGGTCAGCGGGTCACGCGAGTCCGGCCCGTTCCATGGCCTCCGAGCCGGCCCGGAGCGAGGCGATCCGCTCGTCCAGGGTGAAGCCCGCGGGGGCGAGGGTGAGGGTGGTGACCCCGGCGGCGGCGTAGGCCTTCATCCGGTCGGCGATGCGCTCGACGGACCCGAGCAGCGTGGTCTGGTCGATCAGCTCGTGCGGGACGGCCGCCGCGGCCCCGGTCTTGTCGCCGGCCAGGTACTTGTCCTGGATCTCGGCGGCCTCCTTCTCGTAGCCCATGCGCCGGGCGAGCTGGTTGTAGAAGTTCTGCTTGCGGCTGCCCATGCCGCCGACGTACAGCGCGGTGTACGGGCGGAAGGTGTCGGCGAGCGTCGTGACGTCCTTGTCGTCGCCGACGGCCAGCGGCAGGGTCGGGCAGACGTCGAACCCGTCGAGGGTCTTGCCGGCCTTCTCCCGGCCCGCCCGCAGGTACGTGATCGCCGTGTCCTCCAGGTGCGCGGCCGAGGGGAAGATCAGCAGGGCGCCGTCGGCGATCTCGCCGGTCTGCTCCAGGTTCTTGGGGCCGATCGCGGCGATGTACAGCGGGATGTGCTCACGGGTGGGGTGCACGGTCAGCTTCAGCGGCTTGCCGGGGCCGCCGGGCAGCGGCAGCGTCCAGTGCTCGCCGTCGTGCGACAGGCGCTCACGGGTCATCGCCTTGCGGACGATCTCCACGTACTCGCGGGTGCGGGCGAGCGGCTTGTCGAACTTGACGCCGTACCAGCCCTCGGAGACCTGCGGTCCGGAGACGCCGAGGCCGAGGCGGAAACGGCCGCCGGAGAGCGAGTCCAGGGTCGCGGCCGTCATCGCGGTCATCGCGGGCTGGCGGGCCGGGATCTGGAAGATCGCCGAACCCACGTCGATCCGCTCGGTCTTGGCCGCGACCCAGCTGAGCACGGTGGCGGCGTCCGAGCCGTACGCCTCCGCCGCCCAGCACACCGCGTAGCCCAGCCGGTCGGCCTCCTGGGCCACGGCCAGGTTGTCCGCGTCCATTCCGGCGCCCCAGTAGCCGAGGTTGATCCCGAGCTTCATTGAGACCCGCCCTTCCCTTACCGATCAGTAACGTCCCTTGTGGCGCCGACCCTACCGGGGGATGCGGCTGTCGGGCGGGTGCGGGTGGATTGTGGCTGGTCGCTCACGACGGGCGCACCGTGGGGAAATCGGTGGTTCAGGCCGCGATTCCGTGAATCCGCAGATCATGATCGGAGCAGGATTCGGGTGCGGAGGAGGCGGAACGAGGCTCGGCCGTACATGGTCCGCTTGATGGTCTTGATGCGGTTGACGTGGCCTTCGACGATGCCCGAACTCCACGGCAGTGTGAGGCCGGCGGTGACCGCGTCGAGGTCGAGGCACAGACTCTGCGCGAAGGACAAGACCGGGGCGGGTGCGTCGTGCTCGGCTTGGCGGACCCACTCCAAGAGCCGGTGACCGCGCCGGTGTTGGACCAGGTCGTGGAAGGTCCAGGCGAGGTCGCAGGCCCGGGCGATGTCCGGGCACGCCAGCCGGACTTTGAGGAGTTCGTCCTCCTCTTGGTGCTTCAGGGCACTGCGGGGAACCATGATCCAAGTGGTGATCTTGCGTGGGCTCGGGATGGCTCCGCGGGCGGGTTCGACGGTCCCGGTCTTGAGTCCGGCCACGTAACGGCGCACGGGTAGATCGCTGCCCTGGTAGCCGCGTTGGCGGATCTCGCGGAAGAGGTCGGTCGGGCTGGTCACGCCGTCGGTGAACCGTTCGGTGAGGTAGGCGGTGAACGGCTCCAGCACTCCCTTGGGGCGGCCGCACCGGGCGGAGGCCAGCAGCTCGTCGAGGCCGGTGTCGCGGAAGTGGCGGACGGTCTTGCGGTCCAGGTGCAGTCGCCGGGCGATCTCGGAGATGGTGTGCCCCTGTGCCAGCAGGCGGTGGATGTCCGAGTACCGGTCGACGGTACGGACGGCCATCTTTGTGGGCGGCAGAGTCGGCGGAGGAAGCGGATTGATGATCCGCCTGGGCTTTGCGTCTTGGTCGGCTTCGGCCTGTTTGCGCAGGCAGGGGCGGTGCTGGTGGCATGTCTTCTCGACCGCGGAGGAGAGGTTGTGCAGCAGGTGCCATCGGTCGGCGACCTCCTGAGCGCCGGGGGCGGCGTCGCGGACGGCCTTGGAGTAGGCGCTGGCCCGGTCCCTGCAGATGATCTCCGCGCCGGGGTGTTCACGCAGCCAGGCAGCGAAGGTCACCGCGTCCCGGTCCGGCAGGACGTCCACGACCTGGGCCGCCTCGATGTCGACCAGGACGGTGCCGTAACGCCAGCCCTTGCGGAAGGCGAACTCGTCAACACCCAGCACCCGAGGCGACCGCTCGGGCACTGCCGGGGCAGTGAGCAACCCCAGCAGGTAGGTGCGGCCGGTGGGTAACTGCAGGGCCTGGCACAGGCGTTCACCTGGGCGTCCGCCCAGGAACGTTGCGATGGCCTGCATCCATCGCCGCAGCCCGACGCTGTGACGCCGGTACCGCTCGCTCAGCTCCGAGACCTGCTCGACGAACGTCCGCCGGCGGCACTCGGGCCGGTCGCAGAAGAACCGACGCACGCTGAGCGAGATGGCCAACGGCCGTCCCGCAGCCGGGCGTTCGGCTATCCGGCGCACGTATCGAGAGTGCACGCGACGTCCCGGACAGCCGCAGTCTGGACAGGGAGGTGGTCGCCCGCATGACGTGGCCTCGACGGCGACTCTCTCTGCAGTGACGTGCACCGCCGTGACTCGCACATCGATCCCGGGAAACAGCACATCCTCGACCGCCACAACCCCCATGCCAGGGCAATCCCCACAAGAAACGTTCCCGCAGTCGGGCGATGACCTGGGGATTCACGGAATCGCGGCCTGAACCAAATCGGTTATCCACAGGCCCCCACGTGGCGAACTCCGGCCAGTAATGTCGGCGTTCATGGAGCAGAGGCATCTCGGCCGTACCGGCCTGCGCGTGTCCCGGATCGGGCTCGGCACCCTGACGTGGGGCCGCGACACGGACGAGCATGACGCCGCGGACATGTTGAAGCTGTTCTGGGAGGCGGGCGGAAGCCTCGTCGACACGGCCGACGTGTACGGGGACGGCGAGGCGGAGTATCTGCTCGGGCAGTTGATGGACGGGCTGGTGCCCCGCCGTGACCTTGTCATCTCCACGAAGGCCGGCAGCGTCCCGGACCCCGACCGCCGTTTCGACGGCTCCCGGGGCCACCTCCTCGCCGCCCTGGACGCCTCCCTGGCCCGGCTGGGCACGGACTACGTCGACGTGTGGCACATCCACGCCTACGACCCCGAGACCCCGCTCGACGAAACGCTCCAGGCCCTCGACCTGGCCGTCAGCAGCGGCCGCGCCCGCTACGCCGGGGTCTCCAACTTCTGCGGCTGGCAGCTGGCGAAGGCGGCCACCTGGCAGCTCGCGGCCCCCGGCATACGCACCCGTCTGGCCAGTACGCAGCTGGAGTACTCCCTGCTGCAGCGCGGCGTCGAGCGCGAGGTGCTGCCCGCCGCGCTGGACCTGGGCATCGGTCTGCTCCCCTCCTCGCCGCTGGGCCGCGGGGTGCTGACCGCCAAGTACCGCCACATCACGCCCCCGGACTCACGGGGCGGCTCGGAGCACATGGCGCCGTTCGTCGCGCCGTACCTCGACGAGACGGCGACGAGCATCGTGGACGCGGTACAGACCGCCGCGGACGGCCTCGCCGTGACCCCGATCCAGGTGGCCCTCGCCTGGGTGCGCGACCGGCCCGGGGTGGCCGCGCCCATCATCGGCGCGCGCAACGCGCTGCAGCTCGCGGGGGCACTGTCAGTGGAGACCCTTAGTCTTCCTGACGAGATCTGCCGGGCCCTCGACGATGTGTCGGCGCCCGTGCACCGCTATCCCGATCACGACTGGAGCACGCTGTGAGCACGGAGCCCGCGACCACGGAGCCGGACGAGCCGGGGGGACGGGGCGACGGGACCCCTGCCGACGGCACCACCGCGCCCGGTGAAGGGGACCCGGCGGCGGACAGCGAGTCCGCGCAGACCGCGAAAGCCACGGAAGCGGACGGCGCAGAGGCGGACGGCACCGAGACGGACGGCACCGAGGCCGCCCCGGCCGGGACCACCTCCGAAGCCGCCCCCGAAGTCTCCGAGGCACAGGCCGAGTTGGCGGCTCAGCGACTGGAGCGGGAGCGGATCGAGCGGCGAAAGGCGGAGAAGTCGGCGCCGATCACGAGCGGGGCCAAGCTCAGCGGGACGGCCGCCGATCTGCTGGCCGCCGTACGGGCGGTGGAGGGCGGCCGGAAACCCACGGCGACCGCCTTCGACGAGCCGGAGCCCGCGCCGCGCAGGCCCGCGCCCGAGCCGGTGCGGGAGCCCCGGCCCATGACGCCCGCGCCCGGTGCGGCGGCCCCGTCGGGCGAGACCCTCGACGCGGTGCGCGCGGTGCTGGCCGACGGCGGCGCCCCCGAGGCACTGGTGCCCCAGGTCGCCGAGGCGCTCGGCGAGGGCGCCGGGGCCCGACTGCGCGAGGATCCCTGGCAGTTGCTGCGGGTTCCGGGCGTACGGCCGGAGCAGGCGGACGGGTTCGCGCGGGCACTGCTCGGCGCGGAGTGCCGCCCGGACGACGAGCGGCGGGGCCGGGCGGTCACCGTGTGGCTGCTGGAGCAGGCGGCCGTCGCCGGTCATACGGCGCTGGAGGCGCCGGCCCTGGTCGCGGCGCTCGCCCGGCGTTCCGTGCCCGATCCCGACGAGGCCGTCCAGAGCACCGTGGCCGAGGGTGAGGCCCTGGTCTTCCAGGACGCGCTGGACGACACCCCGCACACGACACGGTCGGCCCCCGTGGACGCCGGCCCGGACGCGGGCGGCGACGAGACGGAGGAGGAGCGCCCGGTCCGTGTCCTCATCGGTCTGGAGCGTTACGCCCTCGCCGAGGAGAGCCTCGCCGACGGGCTCGCCCGGGTCGTGAACTCCCTGCCCAAGGAGGACCCGGCCGGCTGGGAGTCGGCGGCGGCCTCGGCGCCGCGTTCCGCCGCCGAGCTGATCCGCGCCGTCGCCGGACACGGACTCGTGCTGCACACGGGCGGCGAGGCGGCCCGCGCCGAACCGGCTGCGCTGGTCACGGCCGCCCGGACGCTCGGGCTGCGGGCGTACGCGGCGACGCACAGCGCGGACGGCGGACGGCGGTTCGCCGCGCGCCTGGACTCAGCCGAGAGCGGCGACTCCGCCGGGGGCGGCGACACCGAGGAGGGCGCCGCCCCCGCCGTGGCGACCCTCGCCGGGCTGCTCTCCGGTGCCGAGGGACCCGGCCGTGATGTGGACGGCGCGCTCGCCCTCGACCTGCTCGTGGTGCTGGACGCGCCCCAGCTGGACGTGGAGACCGCCGCCCTGCTGGCCGAGTCGCTGCCCGACGGGGCCCGGCTGGTGCTCAGCGGCGACCCGGGGGTGCTGTGGTCCGCCGGGCCCGGCCGGGTCTTCGCGGATCTGCTCGCCGCCCGTACCTGCCCCCAGGTCGCCTCGCGGACACCCGACTTCGGGCCCGTCGGCGAGCTGGTCTCCGGGATCGGGATCGGCGAGCTGAACCAGGTCGACGCGCCCGGCAAGGAGGTCGTGATCGTGCCGGTGCGGGACGCGGGCGAGGCGGTGCACCGGACCGCCCAGCTCGTCGTGGACTCGGTGCCCAGGGCGTTCGGGATCACCGCCGAGGAGGTGCAGGTGATCACCCCCGGACACGGGGGCGCGGCGGGGACACGCGCGCTCAACGCCGCGCTCAAGGAACGGCTGAACCCCGGGCCCGGCCGCTTCGGCGGGTTCGACCCGGGCGACCGCGTGGCCTACTCCCCCGCGCCGGGCCGTACGACACCGGGCCGGGTGGTGAGGGCCGACGCCGAGGGGCTGCATCTGGAGTGCGCGGGCGTGGCCGTCGTCGTCCCGAAGGAGCGGGTCGAGCAGAGGGTGCGGCACGGGTGGGCGCTGACCGCGCACCAGGCGGTGGGGCAGCGATGGCCGGCGGCGGTCGTGGTGCTGCCGGGGGACGCGGCGCAGGTCCTCAGCCGCCCCTGGGTCTACACGGCCTTCGGCCGGGCCGAGCGGCATCTGTCCGTGGTGCACGGGGTGGAGCAGGCCCTGCCCCACGCGGTCGCCGAGGTGCCGGCGAAGCCCCGCACCACCCGGCTGCCGGCGTTGCTGAGGGCCCAGGTGCCGGCGGCGGATTGACGAGAGCGCGCCCCTGGGGCGGCCCGCGGGGCCGTCTTCAGGGGCGCGGGGCCGTCTCGAACCCCCTACCGGTCCGCGTCGATCGGTTCCAGGTCCTCGTCCTCGTCCAGCTCCGCGACGAGCACGACGTCGTCGTCCAGGTCGTCGTCCTCCACGTCGTCGTCGAAGACGGCGCTGACGTCGAAGCGGCAGACGACCCGCTGGGGATCGACCTGTTCGAAGGGTGCCTCCAGCCACTCCCCCGGTTCGGCGGTGTCGTCAGCGGCGGTCACCCAGAGCGTGGAGTCGCCCTCCTCGAGGCCGAACTCCTTGTGCCGGGAGGCGATCTCGTCGGGCTCGAACTCACCGAACAGCAGCCCCAGCGCGCCGTGCACGGTGCTCGCGGCCCCCTCCGGGCCGACCGGCTCCTCCGCGGCCTCCACCCGCTGCGCCTGCGCCAGCAACCGCTGCGGCTCGGCCACCGTGTAGTCCCGGCGGATCAGCACGCTGAGCGCGCCGGGTTCCCCGGGGCCGGTGTACGGCGGCATGTCCTCGGTGCCGGGGATCTCGAAGGGAGTGACCTCGTCGTAGCGGTCGTAGAGCAGTTCGTCGTACTCCTCGGCGGCGGCGGCCAGCTCGTTGAACGCTTCGTAGACGGCCGGGTCGTCCTCACCCGACCGGCGTTCGACCGCGGCCAGGTGGCGGTCGAGCGCGGTCTTGACCGCCTCGGCGGCGGCGCGTACCTCGGCAGCGGTGGGCTGCGCAGCATCAGACATAGTGCAGACGCTATCCGTACCGGGCCCCAGCCCGCACAATAGATACCGATGCCGGAATACGAATTTGTCGACGTGTACGTACCGCGCGGGGTTTCCCGCAAGGACGCCACACGCCTGCTGACGGACCATGCCGAGTACGGACACTGGGAGTTGGACCGACTGAGCCTGCTGCGTGATGGCAGCCGCAGGGTGCGGTTGCGCCGACGGATCATCCGCCAGGTGCGCGCCACGTGGTGAGTGGGCGGAACTGAGACGGAGCGGGCCCCGCTGGTGCGGGGCCCGCTCCGTTCGCGGGTGCCGGTCAGGCGCTACAGCGCGGCGGCCCGTGCCTTGCGGTAGATCAGGGCGCCCCCGATCAGTGCGCCCGCGCCCAGCGGGAGCGCGAGGCCCAGCGGCAGTTCCGCGCCGGTCTGGGCGAGCTGCGCGGCACCGTCGGGCCGGCTGACGCTCTGCGTGCCCGGGGTGTTGGTGTCCCCGCGGGAGACCTCACCGTCGGGCTTGCCCGGCTGGACCGGCTTGGTCGGTACCTGCGGGGACGCCTCCTCGGAGTCGCCCGGCGGGTTCTGGTGGCCGTCGTCCGGGGTCTCGGGCGCCCCTCCGCCGCCCGGGTTCCCGCAGTCGTTGCCGAAGACGCCGTTGCCGACACCGATCACGCTGACGGTGTTGCCGCACAGGTTGACCGGAACGTGCACCGGGACCTGCACGGTGTTGCCGGAGCCCACACCCGGCGAGCCACTGGTGTGGCCGTCCGCCTGGGAGCCGCCGTGCGAGGAGCCGTAGCCGCCATCGCCAACGCCACCGTTGTGGCAGTCGTTGTCAGTGGCGGGGTTGCCGATGCCGAGGACGTCGACGCTGTTGCCGCACACGTTGACCGGAACGTGCACCGGCACCTGGACGACATTGCCGGACGCCACACCCGGCGAGTCACTGGCGTGACCGGAGGCCTGGGAGCCGCCGCCGTGGCCGCCCCCACCGTGGCCGCCGCCACGGGCGTGCTTGCCGCCTCCGCCGTTGGAACACTTGTTGCCTGCCGCCGGGTTGAGCAGTCCGACCACGCTCACCGTGTTGCCGCAGACATTGACCTCGGCTTCCACCGGCGCCTGCACGGTGTTGCCGGAGAGCACGCCGGGTGAGTTGGTGGCGGAGCCCTGCGCGCCGGCGTCGGCGTGCGCCGCACCGCCCGCCGCGGCGAGGACTCCGGACGCGGCCGCCACCGTCATGAGGCCTTTGCGGGTGACCTGTCGCATTGCTGAATTACCTGCCTTAGCCCTATGTTCTGATCTTTTACACCTTGCCGGGATACCGGTCGGCCCCGGAGTGCATGGCGCGCACTCCGGGGCCGACGGTTATTTCAGACCCTCACCTGGTGAGGCACAACGTCACTTGTTGATGCAGGTGTTGCCGAAGGCGGGGTTCAGCAGCCCGATCACCGAGATCGTGTTGCCGCACACGTTCACGGGGACGTGAACCGGCACCTGGACGACGTTGCCGGACGCGACACCCGGGGAGCCGACGGCGGCACCCTGGGCCCCGGCGTCGGCGACGGCCAGACCCGCGCCCGCGAGAACCAGACCACCGGTGGCTGCCGCAGCGGCGACGACCTTCTTGAGCATTATTCCTCCTTGTTGGCAAAGCGACCCCAAGTAGCGAGTCGCATCACCTGTAACGAGGAGGGAGTAATGGAGCTACGAGCTTATGGTCGGATTCACCCGTCACGGTTGATCTTCGTACGCGCGACCGAATAAGCGTCGAATCTCAATACCGGGCCGATCAGGACGCGTCGATGAAACGGTCGAGCACGCGTACGCCGAACTTCAGCCCCTCCACCGGCACCCGCTCGTCCACACCGTGGAACATCCCCGCGAAGTCCAGCTCCGGCGGCAACTTCAGCGGCGCGAACCCGAAACCGCGGATACCGAGGTCGTCGAAGGACTTGGCGTCCGTACCGCCGGAGAGCATGTACGGGACCGCCTTCGCGCCCGGGTCCTCGGCGAGCAGCGCGGACTGCATGGCGTCGACGATCGTCCCGTCGAAGGACGTCTCCAGCGCCTTGTCCGAGTGCGTGTCCTCGCGCCGCACGTTCGGGCCGAGGATCCTGTCGAGGTCGGCGAGGAACTCCTCCTCGAAGCCCGGCAGGAACCGCCCGTCGACATGGGCGGTGGCCTCGCCCGGGATGACGTTGACCTTGTAGCCGGCGCCGAGCTGCGTCGGGTTGGCGGTGTTGCGCAGGGTCGCGCCGATGAGCTTGGCGATACCGCCGAGCCGGGCGAGGGTGCCCTCCATGTCCTCCGGGTCGAGCGTGGTGCCGAGCGCGTCGCCGAGTTCGTCGAGGAAGGCCCGGGTGGTCTTGGTGACCCGGACCGGGAACTGGTGGCGGCCGAGGCGGGCGACGGCCTCCGACAGCTCGGTGATGGCGTTGTCCCGGTGGATCATCGAGCCGTGGCCGGCCGTACCGGCCACCGTGAGCTTCATCCAGTGCATGCCCTTCTCGGCCGTCTGGATCAGGTAGAGCCGCCGCTGCTCGTTCACCGTGAAGGAGAACCCGCCGACCTCGCTGATCGCCTCGGTGACGCCCTCGAAGAGATCGGCGTGGTTCTTCACGAGGTGCTTCGCCCCGTAGGTGCCGCCGGCCTCCTCGTCGGCGAGGAAGGCGAGCACGATGTCGCGCGGGGGCTTGCGGCCGCTGCGCAGCCGGTCGCGGACGACCGCCAGCGTCATCGCGTCCATGTCCTTCATGTCGACGGCGCCCCGGCCCCACACACAGCCGTCCGCGACCTCGCCGGAGAAGGGGTGGTGGGTCCAGTCCGCCGCGTTGGCCGGGACGACGTCGGTGTGGCCGTGGATCAGCAGCGCGGGCCGGGACGGGTCCTCGCCCTCGATACGGGCCACCGTCGAGGCGCGGCCCGGGTGCGACTCGAAGATCTTCGGCTCCAGCCCCACCTCGGCCAGCTTCTCGGCGACCCACTCGGCGGCCTCGCGCTCACCCGGGCCCGAGTGGTCGCCGAAGTTGCTGGTGTCGATCCGGATCAGCTCGCGGCAGAGGTCGACGACCTCGTCCTCGCCGGTCACGTGCCTGCCCGTGTCCGTCTCACTCACGCTGGTTCCTCCCGCTGTCGCTGCTGGTGGTTCCCCCTCATCCTCCTCCTGCCCGGCGGTCCGCCCCAAGACCGGGACCGGCCCGTCACAAGCCGTTCACGCCCGCCCGCCCCCGGGAACAGGGTGTGATCGGGGGCCTCGGAAAGCCTGGTAATGTTTTCCTCGTCGCCGCGGGGAGCACCCCGCACGACAGACACCTTGTCCGGGTGGCGGAATGGCAGACGCGCTAGCTTGAGGTGCTAGTGCCCTTTATCGGGCGTGGGGGTTCAAGTCCCCCCTCGGACACATAGTGGCGAAGGCCGCGACCCCAGGGTCGCGGCCTTCGCGCGTTAGACTGACGAAATGTGGGCGACGTCTCTCCCCACCAGGAAAACCCCAGGTCAAGGCCCATGGTCCCGCTTCTCCGGGTCGCCCGGAGGTCACCCCCGCTTGGCCGATACGACAGGCCGTAGTCACCCGAGCACTAGAGTATTGGGCTTGTTCGGTGCCGATACGGAAATATCCCCAGGCAGACCTGTGGCCCCGTCGGCGCCCCCGGATGGTCCGGGTTCGAGAGGCGAGGATCCGATGGCCGCCGTATACGAGAGTCCTGACCTGACGCTGCTCGACGGGGAGCTGGCGGAGGGATCCGGGGGGTTCGGCGGGGCGGCGCGGTTCACGGCCGGTCCGGCGGCGTCCCCGCGCACGCTCGTGGATGTCTTCGAGGCGTCGGTGCGGTCGTATCCGGACGAGCCCGCGCTGGACGACGGGAAGCGGCGGCTGACCTACCGCGCGCTGGCGGTCGAGGTGGAGCAGCTGCGGCGGCGGCTGGGCGCGGCCGGGGTGGGGCTCGGGGACCGTGTCGGCGTGCGGGTGCCCTCGGGCACCAACGAGCTGTATGTCGCCATCCTCGCGGTGCTCGCCGCCGGGGCGGCGTACGTACCGGTGGACGCCGAGGACCCCGACGAGCGGGCCGAGCTGGTGTTCGGCGAGGCCGGGGTACGGGCCGTCGTCGGGGCCGGGCACGAGCTGACCGTGCACGGCGCGTCCGACTCCCCCGCCGCACGGCCCGGGGTCGAGCACGACGCGTGGATCATCTTCACCTCCGGGTCGACGGGCAGGCCCAAGGGTGTGGCCGTCAGCCACCGCAGCGCCGCCGCGTTCGTGGACGCGGAGGCGGCGCTGTTCCTGGCCGAGGAGCCGATCGCGCCCGGGGACCGGGTGATGGCCGGTCTTTCCGTGGCCTTCGACGCGTCCTGCGAGGAGATGTGGCTGGCCTGGCGGTACGGCGCCTGTCTGGTGCCGGTGCCGCGCGCCCAGGTCAGGAGCGGCGCCGATCTGGGGCCCTGGCTGGTCGAGCAGGAGATCACCGTCGTGTCGACGGTGCCGACGCTGGCCGCGCTGTGGGAGCCCGAGACGCTCAACGACGTACGGCTGCTGATCTTCGGCGGTGAGGCGTGCCCGCCGGAGCTGGCGCAGCGGCTGGTGACGGAGGGCCGCGAGGTCTGGAACACCTACGGGCCGACCGAGGCGACCGTCGTCGCCTGTGCCTCGCTGATGTCCGGTGAGGAGCCGATCCGGATCGGGCTGCCGCTCGACGGCTGGGAGCTGGCCGTCGTCGACGAGGCCGGGGAGCCCGTGCCGATGGGCGGCAGCGGGCAGCTGGTGATCGGCGGTGTGGGGCTCGCGCGGTATCTCGACGCCGAGAAGGACGCGGAGAAGTACGCGCCGCTGGAGTCGCTGGGCTGGGAGCGCGCCTACCGCAGTGGTGACCTGGTGAAGGCCGAGCCCGAGGGGCTGGTCTTCCTCGGGCGGGCCGACGAGCAGATCAAGCTCGGCGGGCGGCGGATCGAGCTGGGCGAGGTCGACGCCGCGCTGCAGGCGCTGCCCGGCGTCGCGGGCGCCGCGGCGGCCGTTCGGACCGCGCGGAGCGGGAACCAGCTGCTCGTCGGCTATGTGGTCACCCAGGACGGCTGGGACCAGGCGGCGGCGGTGGAGAAGCTGTGGGCGGAGCTGCCGGCCGCGCTGGTGCCGCTGCTGGCGCCGGTGGCGGAGCTGCCGACCCGGACGTCCGGGAAGGTCGACCGCGACGCGCTGCCGTGGCCGCTGGCGGAGCTGGAGACCGCGGGGCCGGCGGAGGAGCTGTACGGGACCGAGGCGTGGCTCGCCGAGCAGTGGGCCGAGGTCCTGGGGGTTCCGGTCGGCAGCGCTCAGGACGACTTCTTCGCGATCGGCGGCGGCAGCCTGGGCGCCGCCCAGCTGACGACACGGCTGCGGACGCGGTATCCGAGCGTCGCGGTGGTCGACATCTATCAGCGGCCCACGCTCAGGAAGCTGGCCCGGTATCTGGAGGCGTCCGGCGGGGAGGAAGGTCCCAGCCGGGACGTGGCACCCGTGCCCGTGCGGGCGCGGCTCGTGCAGCTGGCGCTGCTCGTCCCGCTGTTCACGCTGCTCGGGCTGCGCTGGATCGTTCCGCTGGCGGCGCTCGGGAATCTGCTGACGCCGTACGCCTGGCTGCCGACCGCGTCCTGGTGGGCCGTGGCGGCCGGAGCGGTCCTCTTCTACACGCCGCCGGGTCGGCTGGCGATCGCGGCGGGCGGTGCGCGGCTGCTGCTGCGCGGGGTCGGGCCCGGACGGTACGCGCGCGGCGGGCGGGTGCACCTGCGGCTGTGGGCGGCGGAGCGGCTGGCCGAGTTCAGCGGGGCGACCTCGCTGACCGGGGTGTGGCTGGAACGGTACGCCCGTGCCCTGGGCGCCAAGGTCGGGGCCGAGGTCGATCTGCACGCGCTGCCGCCGGTGACCGGGATGCTGAAGCTCGGGCGGGGCGCGGCCGTGGAGTCCGAGGTGGACCTCTCCGGGTACTGGCTGGACGGGGACCGGCTGGAGATCGGGTCCGTCAAGGTGGGCGCCGGTGCGGTGGTCGGGACGCGGAGCATGCTGCTGCCCGGGGCCCGGGTCGGCAAGCGGGCCGAGGTGGCGCCCGGCTCGGCGGTGGTCGGCCAGGTCCCCACGGGGCAGCGCTGGGCCGGGGCGCCGGCGGTGAAGCTGGGCAAGGCGAAGCGGAACTGGCCCAAGGAGCGGCCGCAGCGTGGCTTGTTCTGGCGGGTGTCGTACGGCGTGACCGGGGTCGGGCTGACCGCGCTGCCGGTGCTCGCCGGGGCCGCCGCGCTGGCCGTGCTGAGTCTGTTCGTGGACCCGGACGCCGGGCTCGCCGTGGCGATGCGGGGGGCGGCGCTCGGGCTGGTGCCGGCCACGCTGGCGTTCGGGGCGGCGTACGCGCTGCTGCTGCTCGTCGCCGTACGGCTGCTGAGCCTCGGGCTGCGGGAGGGTACGCACGCGACGCACAGCCGGGTCGGCTGGCAGGCGTGGACGGTCACACAGCTGATGGACCGGTCGCGGCAGACGCTGTTCCCGCTGTACGCGGGGCTGGTCACACCGGTGTGGCTGCGGCTGCTCGGGATGCGGATCGGAAAGGGCGCCGAAGTGTCGACCGTCCTTGCGCTGCCGAGTCTGACGACGGTCGGCGACGGGGCGTTCCTCGCGGACGACACTCTGACGGCGCCGTACGAGCTGGGTGGTGGCTGGCTGCGGATCGGGCGGGCGGAGATCGGGCGGCGGGCGTTCCTCGGGAACTCCGGGATGACCGCGCCGGGCCGTTCGGTGCCGGACGGCGGTCTGGTGGGTGTGCTGTCGGCGACGCCCAAGAAGGCCAAGAAGGGCAGCTCGTATCTGGGGCTGCCGCCGGTGCGGCTGCCCCGGTCGGTGGCGGACGGCGACCAGAGCCTGACGTACGAGCCGCCGGCGCGGCTGCTGTGGGCGCGGGCGCTGGTGGAGCTGTGCCGGATCGTGCCGGTGTTCTGCTCGGCAGGTCTCGCGCTGCTGACGGTGGCGGCGCTGAGCGCGCTGGACGGCTGGGCGTGGCCGCTGGGCGGGGTCGTGCTGCTCGGGGTGGGTGCGCTGGCCTGTGGGGTGTCCGTCGCCGCGAAGTGGCTGCTCGTGGGGCGGCACCGGACGGGTGAGCATCCGCTGTGGAGCGGTTTCGTGTGGCGCAACGAGCTGGCGGACACCTTCGTGGAGGTGCTGGCCGTGCCGTGGCTGGCCGGGTCGGTCCCGGGGACGCCGGTGCTGAACGTGTGGCTGCGCGGGCTGGGGGCGCGGATCGGCAGGGGGGTGTGGATCGAGAGTTATTGGCTACCCGAGACCGACCTGGTCACGCTCGGGGACGGGGCCACGGTGAACCGGGGATGCGTCTTGCAGACCCACCTCTTCCACGACCGGATCTTGCGGACGGATACTGTTGAACTCCGTGAGGGTGCCACCTTGGGCCCGGGCGGAATCGTCCTGCCCGGCAGCGTGGTCGGGGCCCGCACCACCCTGGGTCCGGCGTCGCTGGTCATGGCCGCGGAGTCCGTTCCCGACGACACCCGGTGGCTGGGCAACCCGATCGAGGCATGGCGCCGCTGAACGCGGCTCGTGCGGCGTCCGGGGAGCCGGGGGACGATGGACGGCGTACGAGAGCGGAGCGGGGAGAGCAAGCGGCAGTGGCGGTTCAGCAGTCAGTGGGTCCGGACCCGTACTTCCCGGCGAACGGCGATTCCCGTTACCGGGTGCATCGGTACGAGCTGGCTGTGGACTACCGGCCGGGGCCCAACCGGCTGGCGGGCACCGCGCGGCTCAACGCCATAGCGGGCCGGGTCGCGCTCGCCGAGTTCCAGCTGAACCTCGCCGACTTCAAGATCGGCCGGGTGCGGGTGGACGGGCGGGCGCCCCACTACACGCACCGGGGCGGCAGGCTGCGGATCCGGCCCGCGAAGCCGATCCGGCCGGGCGCGGCGTTCACGGTCGAGGTCCAGTGGTCGGGCAATCCCAAGCCGGTGAACAGCCCCTGGGGCGGCCTCGGTTGGGAGGAGCTGACCGACGGGGCGCTGGTGGCGAGCCAGCCGGTGGGGGCGCCGTCCTGGTATCCGTGCAACGACCGGCCCGCCGACAAGGCCTCGTACCAGATCTCGGTCACGACGCCGTCGGCGTACCAGGTGGTGGCGGGCGGGCGGCTGCTCACCCGTACGGCGAAGGCGTCCACGACGACCTGGGTGTACGAGCAGTCGGCGCCGACGTCGAGCTATCTGGTCGGGCTGTCGATCGGCAAGTACCAGACGGTGCTGCTGGGCGATCCGCGGCCCGGCGGCATACCGCAGCACGGGCACATCCCGGCGCATCTGCTCACCGAGTTCTCCCGGGACTTCGCGCGGCAGCCCGCGATGATGGAGCTGTTCGAGGAGCTCTTCGGGCCGTACCCGTTCGGGGAGTACGCGGTGGTGGTGACCGAGGAGGAGCTCGATGTCCCCGTCGAGGCACAGGGGTTGTCGCTGTTCGGCGCCAACCATGTGGACGGGGCGCGGGGTTCGGAGCGGCTGGTGGCGCACGAGCTGGCGCACCAGTGGTTCGGGAACAGCGTGTCCATCGCGGACTGGCGGCACATCTGGCTGAACGAGGGGTTCGCCAAGTACGCGGAGTGGCTGTGGTCGGAGCGGTCCGGAGGGCGCACGGCGCATCAACTGGCCGCCGCCGCGCACCGGAAGCTCGCCGCGCTCCCCCAGGATCTGCGGCTGGCCGACCCGGGCCGCAAGCTGATGTTCGACGACCGGCTCTACGAGCGCGGGGGGTTGACCGTGCACGCGGTGCGCTGCGCGCTCGGTGACGACGCGTTCTTCCGGATGCTGCGCGGCTGGGCGACCGTCCATCGCGGGGGCGCGGTGACGACGCCCGGCTTCACCGCGCACGCGGGGCGCTACGCGGAAGAGCCGCTGGACGACCTGTTCCGGGCCTGGCTGCGGGAGCCCGCGCTGCCGCCGCTGCCCGTGCCGAAGGGGCCCGCGCTCCCGGCGCGCCCGACGTATCCGCCGACGAACGCGGGCTCGCCGTAGGGCCCTGCGGGCGGTCGGGAGCCGCAGGGCCGGGAGGGCTCGTGCGGGACCGGGTGCGCGGGGCGGGCACAATGGCGGGCATGTCGTCGCGTCGCAGCAGTTCCAAGGCCAGGTCGAAGAGCGGGACTTCCCGGGTCTCCTCACCGACCCCGCGCACCTGCCCCTGCGGGCTGCCCGAGGCGTACGAGGCCTGCTGCGGCCGGTACCACTCCGGCGGCGCCGCGCCGACCGCCGAGGCCCTGATGCGGTCCCGGTACAGCGCCTTCGTCGTCCGCGACGAGGCGTATCTGCTCCGCAGCTGGCACCCCCGGACCCGGCCCGCCGACGTCGCCTTCGACACGACGATGCGCTGGACCGGCCTGGAGATCCTGGACACCCGCGACGGCACCCCCTTCCACACCACCGGCACGGTCACCTTCCGCGCCTCGTTCCGGGGCGGCTCGATGCACGAGCGGAGCCGGTTCGAGCGGGTGGACGGGCCCTGGGTGTATGTGGACGGGGAGTTCCTGGAGTCGTGACCCGCTGTTTCGACCCGCTCACGTCCCTCGGCGACGACCGGGAGGCGTTCGAGGGGCGTTGGGAGGACCGGCTCTGGTTGAACGGGAGTACCTGAGCGGGCGGCGCGGTGAGTGGGAGGAGTGCGACGCCCGGTCGGGGCAGGGGATCGTCGCGGCGGTGGGGGACTTCGAGGCGTACATCGCGGACGGGTTGGCGACGGACCTGCGGGTGTGTCTGTACTGGCTGGAGGAGCGCCGGTCGCCCGGGGTCGACGACCGGTTGCCCGTGCTGTAGGAACCGGCGCCCGGCCGAGGGTCAGCCGGCGGCCGGGCTCTGGCCGTTGGGCGCCAGGATGTCCAGTTCCTGGAGGGCGCCCGCGGTGATCTCGCGGGTGAGTTCCTCGGCGCGGGGGGCGTCGTGTGCGCGGATGGCCTCGGCGACCTGGACGTGGAGGGTGACGGCGGCGGGGTCGGGGTCGTCGAACATGACGGCGTGGTGGGTGCGGCCGGCGAGGACCTCCTCGACGACGTCGCCGAGGCGGGCGAACATCTCGTTGCCGGAGGCGTCGAGGATCAGCCGGTGGAAGGCGACGTCGTGGTGGAGGTAGCCCTCCAGCTTGTGGCCGCGTGAGTGGGCGACCATGCCGAGGGCGCACTCGGTGATCGCGGCGCACTGCTCGGCCGTGGCGTGGTGTGCGGCGAGACCCGCGGCGATCGGTTCGACGGCGCCCCGGAGCACGGTCAGCGAGCGCAGTTGCCGGGGGCGGTCCGTACCGGCCAGGCGCCAGCGGATGACCTGGGGGTCGTAGACGTTCCACTCGGCGGACGGGCGGACGATGACGCCGACCCGGCGGCGGGACTCGACGAGGTGCATGGACTCCAGGACGCGGACCGCCTCGCGCATCACCGAGCGGGAGACCTCGAAGGTCTGGGCGAGTTCGTCCGTGCGCAGCACGCTGGCGGGCGGGTACTCGCCCGCCGTGATCGCCGGTCCGAGGGTGTCGAGTACTCGGCCGTGCAGCCCCCGGCCCGGTGTGGTCATGGGGAGAAGGGTACGAGGAACGGAGAGTGAAGAAAAAGTCAGACTTATTTGTGTCCGGGGCTTGAATTAGTCGTACCTAATGGGTTTCAGTGTCGTCGGCGTCGGGTGACGTCCCCGTTGTCGACGAACACTGCGAGGTAGTGATGCGTACCCCTCAGGTCGTCGTGGTCATGGGCGTGGCAGGGACCGGCAAGACCACGATCGGCCCCCTGCTCGCTGCCCGGCTCGGCGTTCCGTACGCCGAGGGCGACGACTTCCACCCCGAGGCCAACATCGCCAAGATGTCGGCCGGAACACCGCTGGACGACGCGGACCGGGGGCCGTGGCTGGACGCCATCGGGGCCTGGGCGCACGGCCGGGACGGACTCGGCGGGGTGGTCAGCTGTTCCGCGCTGAAGCGCGCCTACCGGGACCGGCTGCGGGCCGCCGCGCCCGGGGTCGTCTTCGTGCACCTCGCCGGGGACCGCGCGCTCATCGAGGACCGGATGTCGCACCGGCAGGGCCACTTCATGCCCACCGCGCTGCTCGACTCCCAGTTCGCCACGCTGCAGCCGCTCCGGGCGGACGAGGCGGGCGTGACGGTCGGTGTGGCGGGCACGCCCGAGGAGATCGCCGAGCGGGCGGTCGCCGCGCTGCGGGAGTTCGATCCGGCCGCCTCGTAACTCCCTGTCCCACCCTCTCCCCCTCCCTCCCCTTCTCCCCCACTCAAGGATTCACCGTGACCAGACTCAACGTCGAGCTGCTGGCAGCGGACCCCGTCGAGCCGATCACCTCGGCCGGGCACGCGCAGCTGGGCATCGCCGTACTGGCGGGCATCGCCGTGATCGTCGTGCTCATCACCAGGTTCAAGGTGCACGCCTTCCTGGCGCTGACCATCGGCTCGCTCGCGCTGGGCGCGTTCGCCGGGGCGCCGCTGGACAAGGCGATCGCCAGCTTCACCACCGGGCTCGGGACGACCGTGGCCGGGGTGGGCGTCCTCATCGCGCTGGGTGCGATCCTCGGCAAGCTGCTGGCGGACTCCGGGGGCGCCGACGAGATCGTCGACACGATCCTCGCGAAGGCCGGCGGGCGGGCGATGCCCTGGGCGATGGTGCTGATCGCCTCCGTGATCGGGCTGCCGCTGTTCTTCGAGGTCGGGATCGTGCTGCTGATCCCGGTCGTGCTGATGGTCGCCAAGCGCGGCAACTACTCGCTGATGCGTATCGGCATCCCGGCCCTCGCCGGTCTGTCCGTGATGCACGGGCTGATCCCGCCGCACCCCGGCCCGCTGGTCGCGATCGACGCCGTGGGGGCCAACCTGGGGGTCACGCTGGCGCTTGGCCTGGTCGTGGCGATACCGACCGTGATCATCGCCGGGCCGCTGTTCTCGAAGTACGCGGCCCGCTGGGTGGACGTGCCGGTGCCCGAGCGGATGATTCCCCCGCGCGCCTCGGAGGAGCTGGAGAAGCGGCCCGGGTTCGGCGCGACCCTCGCGACCGTGCTGCTGCCGGTGGTGCTGATGCTGGCCAAGGCGCTGGTGGACATCGTCGTCGACGATCCCGAGAACATGGTGCAGCGGGTCTTCGACGTGGCCGGCTCACCGCTGATCGCGCTGCTCGCGGCGGTGATCGTGGGCATGTTCACGCTCGGGCGGGCGGCCGGGTTCACCAAGGAGCGGCTGGGGTCGACCGTCGAGAAGTCCCTCGCGCCGATCGCGGGCATCCTGCTGATCGTCGGCGCGGGCGGCGGCTTCAAGCAGACGCTGATCGACTCCGGGGTCGGGCGGATGATCCTGGAGATCTCCGAGGACTGGTCCATCCCCGCGCTCGTCCTGGCCTGGCTGATCGCGGTCGCCATCCGGCTGGCGACGGGGTCGGCGACC
This sequence comes from Streptomyces griseiscabiei, assembly GCF_020010925.1. Taxonomy (NCBI): domain Bacteria; kingdom Bacillati; phylum Actinomycetota; class Actinomycetes; order Kitasatosporales; family Streptomycetaceae; genus Streptomyces; species Streptomyces griseiscabiei. The sequence continues at coordinate 3,092,225 of NZ_JAGJBZ010000001.1, forward strand.
GTCGCGACGATCTCGGCGGCCGGCCTGGTGGCCCCGCTCGCCGCGGACATGTCGACGACCCACACGGCCCTTCTCGTCCTCGCCATCGGCGCCGGCTCGCTCTTCTTCAGCCATGTCAACGACGCCGGGTTCTGGATGGTGAAGGAGTACTTCGGGATGACCGTCGGCCAGACCATCAAGACCTGGTCGGTGATGGAGACGATCATCTCGGTGGTGGCGGGGGCGATCGTGCTGCTGCTGTCGCTGATCATCTAGCTGGTCATCCGGACGGTACGGGACCAGGTCCTGTCCGAGGGAGCATCCGCTGTGTCCGGCGCTACGGCCGCCACAGCGGATGTTCTCTGTCCGCCCACTCCTTGCTCACGGAGCCCGTCCGCAGGCCCCGGCGGGCCTCCGGGTCGCCCAGGGCCATGCCGATGTGGCCGGCCAGGACGATGCCGATGGTCAGGGCCAGCCAGTCGTGGACGAAGGTCGCGCTGGTGCGCCACATCAGCGGGGTGAGGTGGGTGAACCACATCATCAGACCGGTGGCGAGCATGACGAGGGTGGCGCCCGCGATCCAGGAGGCGTAGAGCTTCTGGCCGGCGTTGAACTTGGCGGCGGGGCGGCCGCCGGGGGTGCGGCGGCGGGCGGCGCGGAGCCAGACGCGGTCGTGCGGGCCCCAGCGGTTGAGCCGGCCGAGGTCCGCGCGGAAGGCCCGGGAGGCGAGGCCCGCCAGGACCGGCAGGGGCAGCAGCAGGCCCGTCCACTTGTGGACCGTCACCACCAGGGCCCGGCGGCCGACCAGTTCGGCGAGGGCGGGGACGTAGAGACAGGCCGCCGTCACCACGCAGACGCCCATCAGGGCGGCCGTGGTGCGGTGGATCCAGCGTTCGGCGGCGGTGAAGCGCCGGACGCGGGCCTCCGATCGCACGGGGGGCTCGTCAAGTAGTGGGTTCATCGTCCCGCCCGTTCGATCGGCCGACCCAGGCGTCGATGTCGTAGCCCCGTTCCTCCCAGTAGCCGGGCTCGACCTCCTTCGTGACCTCGATGCCGGAGAGCCACTTGGCCGACTTGTAGAAGTACATGGGGGCCACGTAGAGCCGGACCGGGCCGCCGTGGTTGTGGCTGATGTCCTTGTCCCGCATCCGCAGCGCCACCAGGACGTCCGCGCGGCGGGCCTGCTCCAGGGTGAGGCTCTCGCTGTACGCCCCGTCGAAGCAGGTGAACCGGACCGCGCCCGCCGAGGAGCGCACCCCGGCCGCGTCCAGCAGCGCGGAGAGCCGTACGCCCTCGAAGGGGGTGTCCGGGACCCGCCAGCCGGTGACGCACTGGACGTCCTTGACCATCCGGGTCTGCGGGAGGGCCCGCAGGTCGGCGAGGGTGTAGGAGGTGCGTCTTTCGACCAGGCCGCCGACGGTCAGGCGGTAGTTCTCCGCGTTCTTGCGGGGCACGGACGACGTCACCGAGTAGTAGCGGAAGCCGCCGCCGTTGGGGAGCAGACCGGTCAGACCGGTGGGGTCCTTCTGGGCCGCCTCTCCGAGGAACGCCTCCATGCCGCGCTGGAGGACGGGCGCGGAGACCACGCCGAGGGCGCCGAGGCCGAGGGTGCCGAGGAGGACACGGCGGCCGATGGGCGCGCCGTGCTCCCGTTGCCTGTCTTCGTCTTCGGGGGGTTCCGGCGGCGCCTGCCGCGCCGCGGGATGTTCAGGGTTCACCTAATGATTCGACCATCCGCCGCCCCTGTCCGGCCAGCGGCGGCGGAGATTCGTCAGAGTTCCGTAAGCCCCGGCGGGGCCGGGGCTCAGCCCGTCGCCTTCGCCGCCGCGCGGCCCGCCGTACGGCCGGAGAAGAGGCAGCCGCCGAGGAACGTGCCCTCCAGGGAGCGGTAGCCGTGCACACCGCCGCCGCCGAAGCCGGCCGCCTCACCGGCCGCGTACACGCCCTCCAGCGGGTCGCCGCCGTCGGTGAGGACACGGGAGGAGAGGTCGGTCTCCAGGCCGCCGAGGGTCTTGCGGGTCAGGATGTTCAGGCGGACGGCGATCAGCGGGCCCGCCTTGGGGTCGAGGATGCGGTGCGGGGTGGCGGTGCGGATGAGCTTGTCGCCGAGGTAGTTGCGGGCGCCCCGGATCGACATGACCTGGAGGTCCTTGGTGAAGGGGTTGGCGACCTCGCGGTCCCGGGAGACGATCTCGCGGCGCAGCTCGGCCTCGTCGATCAGCGGTTCCTTGGTGAGCGCGTTCATGCCGCGGACCAGGGCGCCGAGGTCCTTCTCGACGACGAAGTCGACGCCGTGGTCCATGAAGGCCTTCACCGGGCCGGGGACGTCCGCGCGGGCCCGGATGAAGACGTCCTTGACGGACTTCCCGGTGAGGTCGGGGTTCTGCTCGGAGCCGGAGAGGGCGAACTCCTTGCCGATGATCTTCTGGTCGAGGACGAACCACGTGTAGTCGTAGCCGGTCTTCATGATGTGTTCGAGGGTGCCGAGGGTGTCGAAGCCCGGGAAGAGCGGCACGGGCAGTCGCTTGCCGCGGGCGTCCAGCCAGAGCGAGGACGGGCCGGGCAGGACGCGGATGCCGTGGTTCTCCCAGATGGGGTTCCAGTTCTGGATGCCCTCGGTGTAGTGCCACATACGGTCGCGGTTGATCAGGTTGGCGCCCGCTTCCTCGGCGATGCCGAGCATCCGGCCGTCGACGTGCGCGGGCACCCCGGAGATCATCTTCTCCGGGGGGTTGCCGAGCCGCTCGGGCCAGTTGGCGCGGACGAGGTCGTGGTTGCCGCCGATGCCGCCGGAGGTGACGATCACGGCCTGGGCCTTCAGTTCGAAGGCGCCGGTGCCCGTGCGGCTGCTGGCCTGGCCGCGCTCGATCGTCGAGGCCTCCAGGATCTCGCCGGTGACGGTGTCGACGGCGCCCGCGCTGCGCGACAGACCGGTCACCCGGTGCCGGAACTTCAGCTGGACCAGCCCCCGGGCCACACCCTCACGCACCCGCCGCTCGAAGGGGGCGACGAGGCCGGGGCCGGTGCCCCAGGTGATGTGGAAGCGGGGGACCGAGTTGCCGTGGCCGTTGGCGTCGTAGCCGCCGCGCTCGGCCCAGCCGACCACCGGGAAGAACCGCACGCCCTGCTGGTGGAGCCACGACCGCTTCTCGGTGGCCGCGAAGTTCACATAGGCCTCGGCCCATTTGCGCGGCCAGTGGTCCTCCTCGCGGTCGAAGGCGGCCGTGCCCATCCAGTCCTGGAGGGCGAGGGCGTGGCTGTCCTTGATCCGCAGGCGGCGCTGCTCGGGCGAGTCGACGAAGAAGAGTCCGCCGAAGGACCAGTGCGCCTGGCCGCCGATCGACTGCTCCGGCTCCTGGTCGAGCAGGATGACCTTGCGGCCCGCGTCGACGAGCTCCGCGGTCGCCGCGAGCCCGGCGAGGCCCGCCCCGATCACGATCACATCTGCGTCGTACGACATGGAGGACGTCCTCTCGGGAACGGGTCGGGCGGCCGGGGCGTGCCGGGGCAGGCCGGATACCGCCCAGCGCTTTGTTACTGGCCGGTCAGCAGCTTTGTGGCATCAGATCCTTCGGTACCGGAGTGACCTAGTCAACTGCGGAGATGTGTCTCCTCTTACGGACAGGCCACGGCCGGGTGGTTAGAGTCCGAGGACAGACACATTGACCGTTTTGCCGCCTGTTGATCGTCAGAGGTGCTCGAACCGTGTCGGTTCTCGTCCTGATCCTCGCCGTGAGCGCAGCCTGCTGTCTGGGCTTCGGCTTCGTGCTCCAGCAGCAGGCCGCCGCGCACGCCCCGCTGAGCGACTTCCTCTCGCCCCGGCTGCTGCTGGACCTGATACGGGTGCCGCGCTGGCTCGGCGGGATCGGGCTGATGGTGTGCGGCATGGCCCTGGGCGCGGTCGCGCTCAGCCAGGGCGAGGTCACCCTCGTGGAACCGCTCCTCGCCACGAACCTCCTCTTCGCGCTCGCCCTCTCCCGCCGGCAGACCCGCCAGCCGCTGGGCCGCCAGGGCTGGGCGGGGCTGGTGCTGCTCGCGGGCGGTGTTACCGCGTTCATCGTCGCGGGACAGCCTCACGGCGGCGCCGCGGTGGGCGGACCCTTCCGGCAGTGGCTGATCATCGGCGTCATGCTGGGGCTCGCACTGCTGCTCACGGCGTACGCGAAGCGGTCCCGGCTGAGCGCCGCGCCGGTGCTCCTGGCGGTGGCCGCCGGGCTCCTGTACGGCATCCAGGACGCGCTCACCCGGGTCAGCGGGCAGGTGTTCGGCGAGAGCGGCTGGGGCGGGCTGTTCACCACGTGGCAGCCGTACGGGGTGGTGCTGCTCGGGGTGACCGGGCTGCTGCTCGTGCAGAGCGCGTTCGAGGCGGGGCCGCTGCGGATGTCGTTGCCTGCGCTGACGGCGGCGCAGCCGCTGGCCGGGATCGTGTGCGGGGTGGGGTTTCTCGGGGATCGGCTGCGGATGGACGCGGGGGCGTTGGCCTGGGAGGCCGCGGGGCTGGCGGGGGTTGTGGTGGGGGTGGTGCTGCTGGGGATGCATCCGGCCATGCCGTGCGGCTCCGCCGGGGGTGCGCGGGAGGGGTCTGGGGTTCGGGTCGTGTAGCGGGTGCGGGCCCGGTGGGGCTTCTCGCGCAGTTCCCCGCGCCCCTGAAAAAGCGGGGCTGCGCCCCTGCTTTTTCGGCCAGGAAGGGCCGTGGGCCCGCGGTCGAACACTCCCCTGCTTGGATGGGGCCATGAGCGCCTCCGACGAGATCCTCGACATCGTGGACGAGAACGACCAGGTCATCGGGCAGGCACCCCGGGGTGAGGTGTATGCGCGGGGGATGCGGCATCGGGCCGTGTTCGTGCTGGTCAGGGATGGGGACGGGCGGGTGTTCGTGCATCGGCGGACGGCCACGAAGCTGGTCTTCCCGTCGCTGTACGACATGTTCGTGGGCGGGGTGGTCGGCGCGGGCGAGTCCTACGACGACGCGGCGCTGCGCGAGGCGGAGGAGGAGCTGGGGGTCTCGGGGCTCTCGCGCCCCGAGCCGCTGTTCAAGTTCCTGTACGACGACGGCGCCGGCGGCAGCTGGTGGTCGGCCGTGTACGAGGTCCGCTGTGAGCTGCCGGTGCGCCCCCAGGTGGAGGAGGTCGCCTGGCACGACTTCCTGACGGAGGCCGAGGTGGAGCGGCGGCTGGGCGAGTGGGAGTGGGTGCCGGACGGGAGGGCCGCGTACGAGCGGCTCAGGGCAGGCGGTCGATGGTCCGCGGGCGACCGGTAATGTCCTGGACGTGATCGAATTTGTGCGGAACGTCCGGCTCTGGTTCGCTCCCGCGGGGGTCCGGGAGGAGGGGCGGACCCCGGACTACCGGTTCTCCCTGGCCAATGAGCGGACCTTCCTGGCCTGGCTGCGCACCTCCCTCGCCCTCATCGGCGGCGGCTTCGCGGTGGACCAGTTCCTGCCGGACCTGCGCTGGGGCTGGCGGGTCGGGCTCGCGCTCGCGCTGCTGGCCGCCGGGGTGCTGTGCGCGCTGCGGGCGGTCAACCACTGGGTGCGCTGCGAGCGGGCGATGCGGCGCGGGGAGGACCTGCCGGTGTCCCGCTTCCCGGCGGTGCTCAGCCTCGTGGTCGCCGTGGTCGCCGTCGCGATGGTCGCGGTCGTCCTGCTCGGGTGGGAGGGGTGATCCCGCCGCCCGCCGCCCCGGGGGCACCCGGCCGCGACCCCGGGCTCCAGCCCGAACGCACCCGGCTCGCCTGGCGTCGTACGACCCTCACGGGGGCCGTGGTCGCCGTACTCGCCGGGAAGTCCGCGCTGCACGGCGGGCCGTCGGCGACGGGGGTGACGGCCGCCGCGCTGTGCGCCGCGCTGTGGCTGGGCCTCCTGGCGCTCGCCCACCGCCGGATCGACGCCCTGACGGCCGTCCGGCCGTCCGTCCTCGCGCCCCGGGCCGCCTCGGTGGCCGTCCTGTGCGTGATCGCCCTCGCGGTGTGCGGCGCGGCCGTGGTGTTCTGAGGGGCAAGCCTTGGGGTGTGCATGGAGTTTCTAAAAGGAAGAACTGGGACTTCTGTGACTAGCCTGGATAAGTCACCCCCACCCCACCGAAGGTGAGCACGATGACCCTCCTGCACCAGGAACACCCCGTTCACGACCACGACCACGGCCCGACCTGCGGACATGTCGCCGTGTCGCACGGTGACCACACCGACTACGCGCACGACGGGCATCTGCACCGCGAGCACTCCGGGCACTGGGACGAATGCGAGCCGAGCGAGCACACCGCGCACGACGGGCACGCCCACGAGCACGGCGAGGACTGCGGGCACCAGGCGGTCACGCACGGGGACCACGTGGACTATGTGCACGACGGCCACCGCCACGCCGCCCACGACGGCCACTGGGACGATCACTGACACACCCCCCGGATTCCGCCGGATCGTCGTCGACTGGCAGGCTCTGACCACCAGTTGGCGACGATCCGGGGGGATGAAGGGGTTCACCATGACCGCAGAAGAGCCGTACACCGTCGAGCTCGCGAGCGATGTGTACGCGTATGTGCAGCCGGACGGCGGGTGGTGTCTGAACAACGCCGGATGGGTGAGCGACGGCGTCAGCACCCTGCTCGTGGACACGGCGGCGACCCAGCGGCGCGCCCGCGCGCTGTACCGGGCCCTTGAGGACACGACCGTTCCGGCACCGATGCTGCTGGTCAACACCCATCACCACGGGGACCACACGTACGGCAACAAGGAGTTCATGCCGGCCACGATCGTCTCGCACGCGGCCTGCCGCCGTGAGGCGCTGGCCAGCGGACAGCACCTCCATCTGCTGTGGCCGCAGACCGACTACGGGGACGTCCCCGTCCTGGGCGCCGACATCACGTTCACGGACCGTACGACCCTCCATGTCAACGACATCGAGGTCGAGGTGATCCACCCGGGCATCTCGCACACCGTGGGCGACTCCTTCGTCTGGGTGCCGCACCGCCGGATCGTCTTCACCGGGGACCTGGTCTTCGAGGGCGGGACGCCGTTCTTCCTGATGGGCTCGCTGAGCGGTTCGCTCCGGGCGCTGGAGATGCTGCGGGAGCTGGGCGCCGAGACCGTCGTACCCGGGCACGGGCCGGTCACCGACCCCTCGTCGTTCGACCGGGCCGAGCGGTACATCCGGTTCGTGGCCGAGGTCGCCGAGAAGTCCCACGCGGCCGGTCTCACCCCGCTGGAGGCGGCGCTCGCGACCGACCTCGGGGAGTTCGCCGAACTGCGCGAGAGCGAGCGGCTGGTGGCGAACCTGCGCCGGGCCTACGCCGAGCTGGACGGGCACCCGGAGGGCGAGGGCGTGGACCCCTTCGCCGGGTTCATGGACATGGCGACCGTGAACGGCGGGGAGATGATGACCTGCCACGCGTGACGGCACGGGCGCTCGTGTGACGGCACGGGCGCATGCGTGACGGCACGGGCGCTCGTGTGACTCTCCGCTGCGGGATCCGGCCGCTTCCGGCCGGATCCCGTCGACCGGATCCCGTCGAGACTCCGATCACTTTCACCTCACCCACTGGACGACATACCGACCGGTCGGCATCATGAGTGGGTACGGTCCCGGTAAACCGCGCGTAGGAGCGATGATGCACCCAGACCACCCGCCAGGTCTCGACCTCGACCGGCTCCGCGCCCTGCTCGACACCGAGCGGCCCGGACTCGTGGGCGGCCCGCTCACCGGCCGGCTGATCGAGGGCGGACGGTCGAACCTGACGTACGAGGTCACGGACGGCACCGCGAGATGGGTCGTACGGCGGCCGCCGCTCGGCCATGTGCTGGCGACCGCGCACGACATGAAGCGCGAGCACCGTGTGATCAGCGCGCTGCACCCGACGGACGTACCGGTGCCGCGACCCGTGCTGCTCTGCGACGACGAGGAGGTGCTCGGGGCGCCCTTCTACGTCATGGACTTCGTCGAGGGCACCCCCTACCGCACCGCCGAGCAGCTCGCCCCGCTCGGTCCGGAGCGCACCCGGGCCGCCGTGCTGGGCCTGGTCGACACCCTCGTCGAGCTGCACGCGGTGGACCCGGCCGAGGTGGGCCTCGCCGACTTCGGGCGCCCGGAGGGCTTCCTCGACCGTCAACTGCGGCGCTGGGGCAAGCAGCTGGACGCCTCCCGCAACCGCGAACTGTCCGGCATCGACGAGCTGCACGCGGCCCTCGGCCGACAGCTCCCCCACTCCCCCGCCGCGACCGTCGTGCACGGCGACTACCGCCTCGACAACGTCCTGCTGGGCGAGGACGACCGGATCCGGGCCATCCTCGACTGGGAGATGTCCACGCTCGGCGATCCGCTCACCGACCTGGGGCTGCTGGTGATGTACAGCGTGCCGCTGGCCCTGCCCGACTCGCCCGTCTCCACGACCGCGACGGCCGCCGGGCACCCGGATCCGGCCGAGATCGTCGAGCGGTACGCGGCGCGCTCGGGCCGGGACGTCTCGGCGGTGTCCTGGTACACGGCGTTCGCGTGGTTCAAGCTCGCCGTGATCCTGGAGGGCATCCACTACCGGTACACCCTCGGCCAGACGGTCGGCCGCGGCTTCGACCGCATCGGCGACCTGGTCCCCGTCTTCATCGAACACGGCCTGACGACTCTTCGTACCGGCCCCGGCTCCGGCTCCGCCTCCCAGGAGGGCTGATCACCCATGGACTTCGCATTCGACGCCCGTACGGAGGAGCTGCGCGGCAAGCTCCTCGCCTTCATGGACGCGCACGTCTACCCGGCCGAGGCCGTCGCCGAGGAGCAGCGGGCGGAGCTGGCCTCGCCGTGGGACACGCCCGCCGTGGTGGAGGAGCTGAAGGCCGAGGCCCGCAGGCAGGGCCTGTGGAACCTCTTCCTGCCCGACTCCGAGTACGGCGCCGGGCTCACCAACCTCCAGTACGCGCCGCTCGCCGAGATCACCGGACGGTCCCCGCAGCTGGCGCCGACCGCGCTGAACTGCGCCGCGCCCGACACGGGGAACATGGAGGTGCTGACCCAGTTCGGCGACGAGGCGCAGAAGAAGCAGTGGCTGCAGCCGCTGCTGGCCGGTGAGATCCGGTCGGCGTTCGCGATGACCGAGCCGGAGGTGGCCTCCTCGGACGCCACCAACATCACCACGCTCATCGAGCGGGACGGCGACGACTACGTCATCACCGGGCGCAAGTGGTACATCTCCGGGGCCATGAACCCGGACTGCCAGATCTTCATCGTGATGGGCAAGACGGATCCGGGCGGGGCCGACGTCCGCCGCCAGCAGTCCATGATCCTGGTCCCGCGTGACACTCCCGGTGTCACGGTGAAGCGGGCGATGCGGGTGTTCGGGTACGAGGACCACTACCACGGCGGGCACGCCGAGGTGATCTTCGAGGGTGCGCGGGTGCCGGCGGCGAACCTGATCGGCGAGGAGGGCGGCGGCTTCGCCATCGCGCAGGCGCGGCTCGGGCCCGGCCGGATCCACCACTGCATGCGGCTCATCGGCATGGCCGAGCGGGCGATCGAGCTGATGTGCCGACGGGCGGTGACCCGGGAGGCCTTCGGCAAGTCGCTGGCCCAGCAGGGGGTCGTCCACAACTGGATCGCCGACGCGCGGGTGGCCGTCGAGCAGCTGCGGCTGCTGGTGCTGAAGACGGCCTGGATGATGGACACGGTCGGCAACAAGGGCGCCCACTCCGAGATCCAGGCGATCAAGATCGCGACGCCTCGGACGGTCGTGGACATCATCGACCGGGCGATCCAGTTGCACGGGGCGGGGGGTGTGAGTCAGGACTTCCCGCTGGCGGAGCTGTATGCGGGGGCGCGGACGCTGATGATCGCGGACGGGCCTGATGAGGTGCATCAGCGGTCGTTGGCTCGGCGGGAGTTGAAGCGGTACGTGTGAGGTTGGGCGCCTATTGATTCGGGGGCGCGGGATCTTCGGCGGGTGCGGGTGCGTCGTGGTTGCTCGCGCAGTTCCCCGCGCCCCTTAAGGGCCTACGGCCCTTTCGGGCCGAAAAGCACGGGGCGCAGCCCCTGCTTTTCAGGGGCGCGGGGAACTGCGCGAGAAGCCCCACCGGACCCGCACCCGACAACGCACCCCCGTTCGGCGGAGCCCTACGGCCGCAGCGCTCGCAGCAGCAGGTCGGCCAGGTGGTCCGCGACCTCCTGGGGGCTCATGGGGCCGTCGGGGCGGTACCACGTCGACAGGTGGTGGACCGAGCCGAAGTGGTAGTCGACGACGAGGTCCGCGGGGGTGGCCCTGGAGAAGACGCCCGTCTCCTGCCCCTCCTCCACGAGCGCCCGGAAGCGCTCGTGATACCGGCGGCGCTCCGCGCGGACCTGCTTGTTCTTCTCGGGGCTCAAGTGGTGCATGGACCGGAAGAAGATCATCGCGTCGTCGAGGTTGTCGATCGTGGTCACGACGACATCCGCGGCGGCCCCCCGCAGCCGCTCCTCCACCGGCGCGTCGGCCCCCGCGAACGCGTCCAGCCGCTCCTGCTGGATCCGCAGCACGCGCGCGTACACCTCGTGCAGCAGATCGTCCTTGGAACCGAAGTAGTGGTACAGCGCGCCCTTGGTGACACCGGCCGCCTCGACGATCTCCTGCACGGAGGTGCGGTCGTAGCCCCGCTCGGCGAAGAGCCGGGTGGCGGCGGCCAGCAGCCGCTGCGGGACGGGCGTACCGTCTCCGTCCGTGGTCCTGGGCACTGCCGCCACCTGCCTTCCGAGGTTCTGTTGTCGCCTTCTGGTCGCCCGCCGGCCGCCGATCGGTTCCCGATCGGGCGGAATCGGGCGCTCCCGCCGGAGGATCATCCCACTCCCCGGCATTCGTCCGCCGGGCAGGGCGGTCAGCCGGCCGACTCCCACTTCTGCTGGATGTGGTTCATGTTCGTCAGCCAGCGGTCCGGGTCGGCGGCCCTGGCCTGGTAGTACCCGGCCACCTCGGGGTGCGGCAGGATCAGGAAGCGGTCCTTCTCGATGCCCTCGAAGAGCGCGTCGGCCACGTCCTCGGGCTCGATCGCGGTCGGCGCGAGCACCAGGTCGCCCGCGCTGCCGGAGGCGGTCAGCATGTCGGTGCGCACGCCCTGCGGGCAGATCGCGTGCACCTTGACGCCCCGGTGCCGGTAGGTGAGGGACAGCCACTCGGCGAAGGCGTACGCCCCGTGCTTGGTGACGCTGTAGGGCGCGGCGCCGATCATCGTCAGCAGCCCGGCCGCCGAGACGGTCGACACGAAACGCCCGCTGCCGCGCTCCAGCCACGCCGGGAGCAGTGCGTGGGCCGCCCGGACGTGCGCCATCACATTGACGTCCCAGGCGAGCGCCCACACCTTCTCGTCGGCCGCCTCGGTCCCGCCGGAGGCCAGCCCGGCGTTCGCGCAGTACACGTCCACGGTGCCACCGAGCGCGTCGCGTGCCGCCGGGACGATCGCCGAGGCGTCCCCGGACACCGCGATCCCGCCGATCTCGTCGGCCACGGCCTTCGCCCGGTCGGCGTCGAGGTCGTTCACGACGACCCGGGCGCCCGCCGCAGCGAACCGCCGCGCCAACGCGGCCCCGATCCCCCCACCGGCCCCGGTCACGACCACACCCGCACCCTGCACGGCTCCCACGATCGGTCTCCTCACGACGCGACACAACGACAACGACCACCAAGAGGCTCAGACTAACCGGTCGGTATGTCCCAGAGAAAGGGTGCCGCCACCCCGCCCCAAAGGGGCGCGGGGAACTGCGCGACCAGCCACACGCGACCCGCAGACTACAAACCACCTGCGGAAGCGCTTAGCTTGCACATAGCACCGCTCCCCGCGATGACGGAGGTCACCCCCATGCACCTCTCCCGCCGCACCTTCCTCGCCGCCTCCACGGCAGCCACCGCCTCGACGGCGGCCACCGCCGGCCTCACCACCGCACCCCCCGCCGAGGCAGCCCGCCCAGGGCTCCGCACCGGCTTCGAGCGCCTGGCCGGGGACGGCTACAAGCTCCTCGGCGGCCAGAAGGTCGGCATCGTCACCAACCCGACCGGCGTCACCCGCGACGCCCGGCACATCGTCGACGTGATGCACGCGGACGACCGGGTGGACCTGAGGGCCGTCTTCGGCCCGGAGCACGGCTTTCGCGGCACCGCCCAGGCCGGCGGCTCGGAGGGCCGGCACGACGACCCGGCGACCGGGCTGCCCGTGTACGACACGTACCAGAAGAGCGGCCGGCCCCTCGCGGACATCTTCACCGCCTCAGGCGTGGACACCGTCGTCTTCGACATCCAGGACGTGGGCGCCCGCTTCTACACGTACATCTGGACGCTGTACGACTGCATGGAGGCGGCCCAGCTGGCCGGGAAGGGCTTCGTCGTACTGGACCGGCCCAACCCGGTGACCGGACGCGGCGCCCAGGGGCCGGTCCTGCACAAGGAGTTCGCGACCTTCGTCGGGCGGCAGCCCGTCGCGCAGGCGCACGGGATGACGGTGGCGGAGCTGGCGCGGCTGTTCAACGGGGAGTTCCTCACCACGCCCGTACCGCTGCGGACCGTGCTGATGTCGGGGTGGAGGCGGTCGCGGTTCTACGACTCCTCGGGGCTGCCCTGGGTGCCGCCGAGCCCCAACATGCCGACGCCGGACACCGCGCTCGTGTACGCGGGGACGTGTCTCTTCGAGGGGACGAACCTGTCGGAGGGGCGGGGCACCACTCGGCCGTTCGAACTGCTGGGAGCGGAGGGTGTCGACCGGCGGTGGGCGGCGGCGGCGAACGAACTCGGGCTGCCCGGTGTGCGGTTCAGGGAGGCGTACTTCGCGCCGACGTTCTCCAAGTTCCAGGGGAAGACCATCGGGGGCGTACAGCTCCATGTCCACGACCGGGTGGCGTTCGACCCGGTGCGTACCGGCATCGGGCTGCTGGTGACCGCGAAGCGGGTGTGGAGCGGCTTCGCCTGGCGTGCCGACCACTGGATCGACAGGCTGACCGGTTCGGCCCGGGTACGGACGATGATCGACGCGGGGGCGGACACGGACGAGGTCGTGGCGGGCTGGCAGGAGGAACTGGCGGCGTTCCGCAGGGTGCGCGAGGAGTATCTGCTGTACCGGTAGCCGGTCGTCGGCGGCCCGGGGCCCGGACTGGCCCGTACGTGACGTATGGCCATCTTTCGCCGTTGGCAGGACCATGCGCCTGAGCGCACCACCAACGGGGGCCGAAGGGGGCTCGTCATGGCGGATCCGGGAATGAGCGTGACTCCCTACTGGGAACTGACCTTCGACGCGGACGGGGACGTGGACGGCGGTCAGCGGGACCGGCTGCTCGGCGGGGTCGGCAAGCGCGGGGTGGCGGATCTGGTCGTGTTCGCGCACGGCTGGAACAGCGACCGGTCCGGGGCGACCGGGCTCTACAGCCGCTTCTTCGCCCCGTTCCCGGCGCTGGCACCGCAGGCGAGGCTGGGGTACGTGGGTGTGCTGTGGCCCTCGATGCGGTTCTCGGACGAGCCGATCCCGGACTTCAAGCCGGTCCCGGCCGTGGCGCCGAGCCGTCTCGCCCTGGACAAGAACACCCGGCACGGCCTCCTGGAGGTCTTCCCCGGACGAGCCGTCGTCGTCGAGCAGTTGGCCCGGCTGCTGGAGCAACGGCCGGACGACGGACCCGCGTTGGAGGAGTTCGGGCGGCTCGTACGGCTGCTGGTGGAGGTGGAGCCGCAGGGGCCGCAGGGCGCGTTCACGGCGGACACCCTGACGGCGGGGGTGCCGGAGGGTACGCCCGGGATGCTGTGCGGGGACGCGGTGACGGTGTGTACGGACTTCGCGGCGGCGCTGGCGGAGGTGGGGACGACCGAGGTGCCGACCGGGGCCGCCGTCACCCCTCCCCAGGCCTGGGACGGCGCCCATGAACTCCTGCGGCAGGCCACGTACTTCGCGATGAAGCGGCGGGCGGGGACGGTCGGCGAGCGGGGACTCGGGCGGCTGCTCGGGCAGCTCGCGGAGCGGGCGCCGAAGGTACGGGTCCACCTCGTGGGACACAGCTTCGGGGCGCGGCTCGTGTCGTTCGCGCTGCGCGGGCTGCCCGAAGGGGTGCGTACGGTGAAGTCGGTGACGCTCCTTCAGGCCGCCTTCTCCCACTACGCGTTCGCGGCCCGGCTGCCCCACGACAGCAGGGCGAGCGGAGTGCTGAACGGCCAGCAGAAGCGGATCGACGGCCCGTTGGTGTGCTGCCACTCCAAGCACGACTCGGCGCTCGGCACGATCTACCCGCTGGCCTCCCGGATGGCGGGCGACGCGCGGACGGTGCTGGGGCTGAGCGTGAACAGCCTGCTGGGCGCGAAATGGGGCGCCCTCGGCTACAGCGGTGTCCAGGCGGTCAGGGGCACCCGGTCGTTCAAGCTGGCCGACGCCCTCAAGGCCCAGCTGCCGACGGCGGGTTGTGTGAACGTCGACGCCTCGGCGGTGGTGAAGCGGGGCGGCGCGCCCTCCGGCGCCCACAGCGACATCTGCCACCGGGAGCTGGCCCGGGTGGTGCTGGCGGCGGGCCGGATCGTCTGATCCCGGCCCGCCGCCGGCACGTGCGCGCCGGGACCTACCGGCGTCCGTGGGCGCTCACCTGTGCGAGGGGAACTCCACGACCTGCTGGTAGGTCGGCCGGTTCTGCCAGCTGATCTTGTTGTGCTTGATGCCGCCGAGGGGCTGCTGGATGATCGAGTCGGCGCACCACTGGTCGCCCGCCGAGCAGAACGCGTCGCCGGGGTAGACCTGTGCGGCGGTCTTGCCCGCCGCCGCCTTGAGGGTGTCGATCAGGAGGGTGCGACAGGCGCCGAGGCTGCCGCCGCCGCAGTACTCGTTCGCGAGCGGACCCTGCACCGGGTCGCCCAGCACCGAGCGGATGTCCTTGTCGACATAGCTCCACCAGCCGTACTGGAAGGAGCTGCCGGCGTGGGAGCCGGTCGGGCCGTGCGCGGCCGACGGGGACTCGTCGATGGGCAGGTTGGCGGTGATGGCGGTGTACAGGTCGGTGCCGAGGCCGGGTTCGAACTGGGCCTTCACCAGCAGCGGCCACCAGGCGTCCAGGATGCGGATGGCCTCGGCGTGGGCGTAGGTCTTGGAGCCGGCCGAGGTCTCGGTGCGTTTGGAGCCGGAGGTGACCCAGGCCTGGAGCTTGGCGACCGCCGCGGCGGCCGCGGAGTCCGTGACCGCGCTGCTGTTGACGACCCTGAGCAGGTCCGGGACGACGTCCTCGGCCCGCAGGTCGGCGAGGCCCGCCTCGGCCATCGCCTTGGTGAGCGTGGCACGGGTGACACCGCCGACGGCGACCAGCATCTTCACCCGGTCGTCGAGGAGGTCGCCGCGGTGCACGGAGCCGTTGCCCCAGGGGGCGGTGGTGTAGTCGGCGGCCTGCTTGTTGTTCCAGGAGATGTAGTAGTCCTGGTCGACGGAGTTGGGGTGGGCGGAGGGCGGGGTGTAGTCGGCGGTGTTGGTGGCGGGGTTCCAGTTCCGCCACTCGTTGGCCGCCTGCGCCCAGGCCGGGAACTCCGGGTCGACGTGCGCGGCGCGCACCGGGTTGTCACCGCTGTTGTAGTACGCGGTGTGGGTGGAGTCGGCGTAGAACCAGTTGAAGGTGTAGTTGATGTTCTGGACGGCCTTCTGGAAGGTCTCCGGGCCCTTGACGTAGTCCGGGTCGTTCAGCATCTGGAAGCCGATGATCGACTCGGCCTCGTTCAGGTAGGAGGAGCGCAGGGTGGTGTAGGCGACCTTCTTGCCGCCGACCGTGGCGCGGTGGGTGACGGGGCCGTACTTGGTGCGCCAGACCTGCATCCGGTACGAGCCGGCCGGGGTGGAGTCGGCGGTGGTGGGCTTCCAGGCGTTGGTCTGCTCGATCTTCTCCATGGCCGTGCAGGTGCCGTGGTAGAGGTAGTGGACGTCGTCCTGGCACAGCTCGACCGCGTACGAGTCGATGATGTCCTGGCCGGAGGTGGTGGCGCTCCAGGCGTAGTCCTGGCCCCGGCCGAGTTCGACGTACATGCTCAGGCCCGCGAAGGAGGCGCCGCGGGCGCTGATGCCCGGCCCCTGGATCTCCTGGAGCATCAGCAGCTGCGGGGCGAAGTAGCCGGTCTGCGGGCCGAAGACGGCGACGGGGCGGCCGCTCGCGGTGTGCTTGCCGCTGACCACGAGGGCGTTGGACATGCCGCGCCGGGCCGAGCTGAGGGCGCTGTCGGTGGCCTCGGAGGAGACGTTCGTGGAGGCGGCGCCGGCCGCGCTGCCGGTGCGGTCGTACACGAGGGGTTCCTCGGCGACCGTGCCGTCGTCGGGGAGGGCCATGCCCTCGGGGTTCGCGGGCTTGGTGGCGTAGGGGAAGCTGCCGTCGTGGACGGTGAGGGCGGCCTCGGGGTCGTTGCGCTCGCGGAAGGACTCCCAGACCTTGGTGCCCTCGGTGACGCCGTACTTCTCCTGGGCGGCCAGCAGGGACAGGGCGTTGTTGACCTCGCCGCCGCCGCCGGAGCCGAAGAGGGCGCCGATGACGGAGGCCAGGGCGACCAGGTCGGTGGGCTTGAACTTCTCGATGGTGCCGGCGTTGGTGACGGAGTCCTTGTGGCCGGTCAGGACGTACTCGCCGGGGAAGTAGCGGCCGCTGTCGGAGGCGTCGATGTAGGCGTTGATCCCGGCGACGTACGCGTTGACGTCGGCGAGGGCGAGCTGGCCGCGCTCGCCGTTGGAGGCGACGGCCTTGTCGATCTGGGCCTGGAGGTCGGCCTCGGTGTAGGGGGCGTGGCGCCAGAACTCCTGCTCCAGGCCCTGGTTGGAGGGGGCGCCGCCGGCGAACGGGGTGAGCTTGCCGCGGCCGACGTGCCGGAAGACGTCCATCAGCCACAGCCGGTCCTGGGCGGCGGCGTAGCCCGCGCCGAACTCGGTGCCGTAGCGGGTGGTGCCCGTGATGTGCGGCACACCGGTCTTCTTGTCGCGGACGATCGTGACGTCGGTGCGGCCGGCCGGGTTCAGGGTGGAGGCGACCTGGCCGGCGGCGACGCCGAAGGAGGCGTCGTTGAAGAAGGTGTTGATGGTGGAGTTGGTGAGACCGGGGTAGCCGGTGGCCAGGTTGTTGTAGGGGCCGAGCTGGTTGCTCGCGTTCTCCGGCATGGAGCCGAAGGCCTGGTTGAGGAGGATCTGGGCGAGGGTGGCGTTGCCGTTCTGGCCGGGCGGCAGGATGTCGGAGCACTGTCCGCCGCAGTAGTCGGTCACCGCCGCGGCCTGCACCGCGTCGGTGTCGGCGGCCGCGGCCGGGGAAGCCGGGGAAAGAGGCGACAAAAGACCGGCAACGAGTGCGCATATGGAGGCGGCCTTGAGGAACTCCGGGAATCTACGGGGAGTTCTCAGTCTGTCCGGTGCGGTGCGTGAGGTGCGTGGGGTGCGCCAGGGCATGGCAGCTCCTCCCGAAGGGGGTGGGCCGGATGTTACCGCCGGTATCCCCGGCTTTGAAGATGAACATGCGTCACGTTTTTGGGATCACCGTCGACGGACAGGTGACCCACAGCGTGAACAGGTACTCAGAAGTAGTCGTAAGCCCAAGAAGAAGAAGTCCGAAGCAGTCAGGCGTAGGCAGACGTAGGCAGGAACGGTCCGTGAACGGCTCAGCAGACGACTTATGGAGGTCATCGGAAATCGGATGGAGCCGAATCGCGTGTCGATACGTCTATTCGGCGACGTCCCGACGACGACGCCGAAGTGACCGAAGTACAGGTGCAGGTGTGACGGAGGTGCAGGGCGATGGCGGGTTTCCGGAGTCTGGCAAGACAGGTGCGAGATCCCAGGTGCGACCTGGCACTGCGGCGTTATTCGCTGCGCAAGTGCCTTGAGAGGTTCGCCCCCTACGGGCATCGGGCGACATGGGACCACTTGTGCTCGCGGGCCGGGTTCGGCCCCGAGGACCGCAACCCCGACCCGGCGCGGCTCGTGGCCGCGCTGGAGGAGTTGGAAGAGGCCCGGTCCGTCTGGCTCGACTACGAGACACAGTTCGCGCAGCGCCGCAAGAAGGAGAAGTACGACGGGCTGCGCAGGCCGGGCAGTGTCGACGACTGGCACCGGCTGACCTGGGGCGGGTTCGGGGTCGCCTGGTGCGACGACCCGAAGGTCCATCCCCGGGAACCGATGGCGGAGGTGCTGCGCCGGCTCATCGCCGCGCTGGAGCGCGAACCGGGCTCGTGCTGCCCGGTGTGCGAGGGCGAGCGCCTCGTCTACATGTACGACCTGGCCCATGAACCGTCCTCGGGCCCGGTCTGCACGGAGTGCGGAATCGTGGTGCCGCGACCGGTGCTCACACCCGAGGCCCTGGCGGAGTCCAGGCGCGGACGGCTGCTGATCTCGGCGTAGCACGGCGGGGGTGCGCCGGGGATGCCGCACCCCCGTGTATGAGCGGACATGCATGCGCAGGAACGCGCGTGAGCAGGAACGCGCATGTGCAGGAACGGCGCGACGGCTACGGTTTCTTGACGTCCGTGTGGATGGCGAGCTTGAACTCGGCGAGGGTGAGCGTCGTGGCCCGCCTGGTGTCCCCCGACCCACGCGCGGATGTCTTCAGGCCGAGCGGCATGCCCTTGTGCACGAACATCTGCCACATGAAGGTGCGGTACTGACCACCCCGGGTCGGCGCGCTGTCCGTGGTGGCGGTCGAGTCGTACTTCTTCTTCGTCAGGCTCAGCGGGTCCCGTACGAAGCGGGCGCGGTACTCCAGCGTCTTCGGGTCCGCCTCCCAGAACACCATCGCCGAGAGCACGCCCCAGCCGTCGTGGCTGGGCCAGATCAGTCCGGAGCGCGGGTCGGGGAAGGCCGAGGCGGTGTCGCCGCCGTTCGCCGGGTCGTGCATGTTCCAGGGGTCGTACGCCTCCTCGGTCTTCTCGTACGGGAAGCGCACCAGGTGGTAGCCGTCCGAGTCGTAGGTGAGCCGCTGCGTCCCGGAGTGCGCCTTCTCCCATTTCAGCGAACAGATGACGACGCTCATCGGCGCCCCTTCCCTGCCGGGGGCGGGATCGTGCCACCCCTCCGTGTCCATGACACATTCTCGACGGGGGTGTTCGCTTCGCGGCAGGGGGTGGGGGGAGCGGTGCGTGGGCGGGTGCGGGTCCGGTGGGGCTTCTCGCGCGGTTCCCCGCGCCCCTGAAAAACAGGGGCTGCGCCCCGTGCTTCTCAGCCTGCCGCCCCTCGGCCGGGTCCAGGACCCTAGCAGGGGCGAAATCGGTCGCTCCACCCCTTTCCCGTCAGGACAGTTGGGGGCGATGACACAGCCCTGAGCCTGGCCGGAAACTGAGGAGTGCCCCGATGTCGACGCTGCGCGTCACCGCCGAAGTGCTGACGATCCACGACCACCCGAACGCCGACGCGCTCGAACTGGCCCAGGTGGGCCTGTACCGGGCCGTGGTGGCGAAGGGCGCGTTCCGCACCGGTGACACCGCCGTCTACATCCCCGAGCAGTCCGTGCTCCCGGCCGCGCTGATCGAGGAGCTGGGGCTGACCGGACGGCTCGCGGGCGGCAAGGCGGACCGGGTGAAGGCCGTACGGCTGCGCGGAGAGCTGTCCCAGGGCATCGTCTGCCGGCCCCGGGCCCTCACGGACGTGGACCTGACGGCCGCCGTCACCGACGGCACGGACTTCGCGGAGCGGCTCGGCATCGTCAAGTGGGTGCCGCCGATCCCGCCCACCATGAGCGGCGAGATCGAGTCGGCGCCGGAGCTGCTGCCCTGGGTCGACATCGAGAACATCCAGCGCTACCCGGACATCTTCACGCCCGGCGAGCGGATCGTCCTGACGGAGAAGCTGCACGGCACGGCCTGCCTGGTGACGTACTTCGCCGAGGACGGCCGCGTCCAGGTCTCCTCGAAGGGCTTCGGCTCGAAGTCCCTCGCTCTGAAGGAGGATCCGCGCAATCTGTACTGGCGGGCCGTCCACGGCCACCGGGTCACCGAGGCCGCGGCCCGGCTCGCCGAGCGGCTCGGCGCCCGCAGGGTCGGTGTCTTCGGCGAGGTGTACGGCGCCGGGGTGCAGGACCTGACGTACGGCGCCGACGGCCGGAGCGAGACGCTCGGGTACGCCGTGTTCGACGTCTCCGCCGAGATCGACGGCCGGGTCCGCTGGCTGGACCAGGCCGAGCTGACCGAACTGCTCGACGGCGAACTGCCGCTGGTACCCCGGCTGTACGAGGGCCCGTACGCCGTCGACCGGGTGCTGGAGGTGGCCACCGGCCGGGAGACGGTCTCCGGCCGCGATCTGCATCTGCGTGAGGGGGTAGTGATCCGGCCGGCCACCGAGCGGTACAGCCCGGTGACCGGTGGACGCGCGGTGGCCAAGGCGGTCAGCCCGGCGTATCTGACCCGCAAGGGCGGCACGGAGTACGAGTGAGGCCCGGGAGCCCGGGAGCCGCTCACGGCAGCTCCCGGGCTCCTTCTCCTGCCGTCCCCTCTCCTGCCGTTCCTCTCCTGCCGCTCCCGCTCTGCTACCGCTCCCTCTCCTACCGCCCCTTCTCCTGTACGGCCGGCCTCCGGCGCTCGACCAGGAGGCGGGAGCCGCTCTGCCGTTCGCCGAAGGCGTCGTCGGGGTTGGAGAGCACACAGGTGGCGAGGGAGAGGCAGCCGCAGCCGATGCAGTCGGTGAGGTGGTCGCGCAGCCGGTTGAGCTGCTTGATCCGCTCGTCCAGTTCGGAGCGCCAGACCTCGGAGAGGTGGGCCCAGTCCTCACGGGTCGGCGTCCGCTCCTCGGGCAGCTCGGCGAGGGCCTCGCGGATCGTGGCGAGCGGGATGCCGACGCGCTGCGCGGCCCGTACGAACGCGACGCGCCGCAGGGTGTCCCGGCTGTAGCGGCGTTGGTTGCCCGTGGTGCGGCGGCTGCTGATCAGCCCCTTGGACTCGTAGAAGTGCAGCGCGGAGACGGCGGCACCGCTACGGGCCGACAGCTGGCCGACGGTCAACTCGTGGATCTTCTCAGGGATCTGGGGCACCCCTCCGAGACTACCCACACCCGAGGGGGGCGCGGTCCGTTGACAGGGACCTCTCGGCCGACCATGCTAAGCAGTTGCTTAGGTATATGGGTCAGACATCTGGGTTCAGGGAGGCCGGGACATGGCAGAGCCGAGGATCTTCACGTCCGCCGAGGAGCTGAAGGCGGCGGTGGGCGAGCAGCTGGGGTACAGCGACTGGCTGGAGGTGGACCAGAAGCGGATCGATCTCTTCGCCGAGGCCACCGGTGACCACCAGTGGATCCATGTGGACCCGGAGAAGGCGGCGGCCGGGCCCTTCGGCACGACCATCGCCCACGGCTATCTGACCCTGTCCCTGCTGCCGCTGTTCGTGCCGCAGGTGCTGAAGGTCGACAACGTGAAGATGGGTGTCAACTACGGCACCAACAAGGTGCGTTTCCCCGGACCGGTCCCGGTGGGCTCGCGTCTGCGGGCCACCGCCACACTCCAGGAGGTCGCCGAGGCGGGCGGCGGGGTGCAGGTCACGGCGGCCGTGGTGGTGGAGCGCGAGGGCGCCGACAAGCCGGTCTGCGTGGCGGAGTCGGTGTCGCGGTACTACTTCTGAGGGCCGAACGACCGGTGGTGCGGTGGGAGGCCCCCTCGCACCACCGGTGAGGCGCTATCCGGGCGCTACGGCCCGGCCGGTCTGCGGCGAGATCATGCCGGCGCACAGACCGCGACCGGCCAGCCCCTGCGCGATGCGCGGGATCGCCGCGAGGGTGTTGGCGGACCAGTCGTGCATGAGGATGACCTGGCCCGCCGTGAGCCGGGCCGCCGCCCGCACGATCGCGTCCGTGCCGGCGCCGTTCCAGTCCTCGGAGTCGACCTGCCAGAGGACCTCGGTCAGGCCGTACCGGGACGCGACCGCCTTCACCGTCGCGTTGGTCTCGCCGTACGGCGGCCGGAACAGCTTCGGGGTGCCGCCGCCCGCACCCGCGATCGCCGTCTGGGTCCGGGAGATCTCCGAGTCGATCTGCGCCTGGCCCAGCTGGGTCAGATGCGGGTGGGTGTAGCTGTGGTTGGCCACCCACATCCCGGCGGTGACCTGGGCCCGTACCTGGTCGGGGCGGGCGGCGGCGTACTGGCCCTGGTTGAACATGGTGGCCCGCAGCCCGTTGCCGCGGAGTGCGCCGAGCAGGGCCGGGGTGTTCCCGGACGGGCCGTCGTCGAACGTGAGCCCGACATAGCCGGTGCAGGCGGCTGCCCGCGCCGGGGCGGCCCCGGCGGTCGTGAGCGCGAGCGGCGCGATGCTCGCCAGGACCGCCGCGACGACGGCCGACCGTCTGCCGGGAAGCCGGGGCGAGCGGCGCGCTCCGGTGCTCACGCGGCCACCGTGATGGTGGAGTTGCCGCTGCTCCGGTATCCCTCGGTGGCCATGATCATGTAGTACCTGAAGCTGCCGAGGGGCATTCCGGCGCGGGCCCACGCGTCGAAGTGGTTGCCGGTGGTGATGCTGCCGCCGGTGCGCTTCGACTGACGGACGCTCCAGTACTGGTCGAAGGTGCGGATGCCCTCGACGGAGGGGGCGTTGTACCGCGTGGTCCGGTAGATGTCGTACGTGCCGCCGTCGCTGGTGACCGTGCCCTTGTACGTTCCCGTGGGCCGGTAGGTGCCCCAGCTGTCGACGATGTAGTACTCGACGAGCGGACCGGCCGTCCAGCCGTAGAGCGTCAGATAGGCGTTGCCGGACGGGTTGAAGCTGCCCGAGTAGCGCACGGTCCGGCGGGAGCCGTTGCTCCAGCCCTTGCCGGCGACGAAGTTCCCGGTGTTGCTCCAGGAGGTCCGGTAGTTGCCACCGGAGGAGAGGGTCATGGAGACCGTGCCCGGGGCGTCGGTCCAGAACGAGTAGTAGAAGCCGTTGTCGGTGCCGGTCTTGTTGGAGGTGACGACCGTGTCCGCCCGGGCGGTGCCGGGCAGGGCCAGCGTCGTCGCGGCGGCCAGCGCGGTCGCGCCGAGGCCGCCCAGGAAGAGCCTGCGGCTCGGGGGCGGGGTGGGAGTGGCTGAGGGTGCGGGTGCGTCGTTCATGTGCGCGCGTCCTCCTCGGGGCTCGTGGGGGTTCGCCCTGTCACCCGGGGAGTGTTGGCCTGCCCCTGCCAACTGTCAATGCTTTCGGCATTGATCCCGAAACATTCGCGGGTCACACCAGCGAAGACGCGCCAAGACCGTCAGAAGGGGGGTCGGACGGACGTCAGGACTCTTCGAATGTTTCGAAGAGGCGCCCGATCGCCCGCGTCACTTCTTCGCGCCCACCATGCGCAGCACGAGATCGGCGTACAGGGCGCCCACCTCGTCGGGGGTGCGCGATCCGTTGACGTTGAACCAGCGGGCCACGTCGATGCAGAGCGAGAGGACGGCGACGGTGGTGCCGCGGACGTCGGGGACGTCGAAGTCGCCGGAGGCGACACCGTCCTCGATGATGCCGCGCACGGCCGCGTCGTTCTCGCGGCGGAGGGTGACGATCTCGGCGCGGGCGTCGGGGCCGAGGGCGTCCAGCTCGTACTGGACGACACGGGCGACGGTGTGCTGACCGGCGTGCCAGCGGACGAAGGACCGTACGGCCTCGGCGAGCCGGTCGGCCGGGCCGCCCTCGGACTGCGCCGCCGTGCGCAGCACGTCGAGGGCCTTCTCGTGGCCGATGCGGCTGATCCGGTGGAGCAGCTCTTCCTTCGTCTTGTAGTGGATGTACAGCGCGGCGGGGCTCATCCCCGCGCGGCCCGCGATGTCACGGGTCGTCGTCGCGTGGTAGCCGCGCTCGGCGAAGGCCTCCACGGCGGCCACCAGCAGCCGCCGGGCCGCGTCCGGGTTGACCTCGCCCCAAGGCTGGGGCTCGTCGCCCGCCGTGTCCTCCGCCGTACTCATCGCTCGTTCGCCCCTTCCGATGGCTGGGCACCACCATACCGCCGAAGGGTGAGCGAGCGCTTAGAAGGCCCGTTCAGCGCGGGCGACGCCGGGGCGGTGCCGCGCTCAGAGCTTCTCGAAGGGGTCGTGTTCCGCGAGGAGTTTCTCCAGTCTGGCCTGGTCGACCCGGCTGACGATCCGCCCGGCCTCCTGCCGGTCGCGGATGACCTTGGCCAGGGTGAAGGACGAGGTCACGAGGTAGAGGACCGCGACGGCCAGGAAGGCGCGGACCCAGGCATCGGCGTCGAGGTTGTAGATGCCGACGGTGGTGGCCGCCATGGCGACGGCGAAGGAGGCGACGGCCTGACCGTAGAAGGCCGCCGTGTTCTGCTGCTTGACCGGTGTCTCACTCATGGGGACATGGTCCGGCGGGTGTGGCACGGCCCACATCCGTGCGGATACTCAGATCGGCGCACGGCGCGGGCCCTGCCTACTCAGAACGCCGAAACCCCGGTCAGCGCCCGCCCGATGAGCAGTTTCTGTATCTGGCTGGTGCCCTCGTAGAGGGTCATCACCCGGGCGTCGCGCAGGAGCTTGCCGGCCGGGTACTCGTCGATGTAGCCGTAGCCGCCGAAGACCTGGAGGGCGTTGTTCGCGGCGCGGACCGCCGCCTCGGAGGCGAAGAGCTTGGCCTTGCTCGCCTCGGTGGCGAAGGGCCGCCCCCGGTCGACGAGGTCGGCGACGCGCCAGGTCAGCAGGCGGGCCGCGTCGACGTCCACCGCGATGTCGCTCAGGAGTTCCTGGACGAGCTGGTGATGGGCGATGGCCCTGCCGAACTGCTCGCGCTCGCCCGCGTAGCGCACCGCCACGTCCAGCGCGGCCTGGGCGATGCCGACACAGCCGGCGGCGACCGACATCCGGCCCTTGGCGAGCGCGGACATGGCGACGGTGAAGCCCTTGCCCTCGGGGCCGAGCAGCGCGGAGGCGGGGACGCGGACCTCGTCGAGGACCAGCTCGGCGGTGGCCTGGCCGCGCAGACCGAGCTTGCCGTGCAGGGCGCGGCGGGTCAGGCCGGGGGTGTCGGTGGGGACGAGGAAGGCGGAGACGCCCTTGTGGCCGGGGGCGTCGGTGGAGCGGGCGAAGAGGAGGACGACGTCCGCCCAGGTGCCGTTGGTGATGAACATCTTGGTGCCACTGATGACGAAGTCGCCGCCGTCGCGGACCGCCCGGGTGGTGAGTTCGCCGGCGTCGGAGCCGGTGCCCGGTTCGGTGAGGCCGAAGCAGCCGACGTACTCCCCCGCCGTGAGCCCCGGCAGCCAGCGGCGCTTGTGCTCCTCGTCGCCCCAGGCCGCGATCGTCTTCGCGACCAGGCCGAGGGAGACGGAGACGATGCCGCGCACGGAGGAGTCGCCCCGGCCGAGCTCCTCGGTGACCAGGCAGTACGCGAGATGGTCGCCGCCGGAGCCGCCGTACTCCTCGTCGACGGTGAGCCCGAGGAAGCCGACCTCGCCGAGCTTCTTCACGATGCCCCGGTCGACGCTCTCGGCGCGGTCCCAGGCGACGACGTGCGGGGTGATCTCCCGCTCCACGAAGTCCCTCGCGAGCCGGCGTACGGCGGTCTGCTCCTCGCTCGGCTCCAGGTTCATGCCACCCCGCCCTTCGGCCGGTGCCCTGCGGACCGGCGGATCACCCTTAAATTACCACTGCTAGTTTTATGGTGCAGCCCTACTATGTGCGCCATGGCCCGACCGCGCAAGCCCCTGCTGAGCACCGACCGCATCGTGGAGACGGCGCGGGCCCTGGTCGACTCGGAGGGGCTGGCGGCGGTCTCCACGCGACGGCTCGCCGCCGAGCTGGGGGTCAGCGGGCCCTCCCTCTACAACCACTTCCGGACCATGGACCAGATCCTGGAGGCGGTCGCCGACTCGGTGAGCGCGCAGGTCGATCTCTCGATGTTCGAGGACGGTCGGGACTGGCGGACCGCGCTGCACGACTGGGCGGTCTCCTACCGGGCCGCCCTGCGCGACCACCCGAACATCGTGCCCGTCCTCGCCCGGGGGCCCGGACGCCGGCCCGCCGGTCTGAAGGTCGCCGACGTCGTGTTCGGGGCGATGGTCGCGGCCGGCTGGCCGGCGGCACAGGCCACCTCCATCGGGGCGTTGCTGCGGTACTTCATCATGGGCTCCGCGATCGGGTCGTTCGCCGGGGGCTTCGTGGACGACGAGAGCGCGTACGACCCGGCCGACTATCCCCATCTCGGGCAGGCCCATCTGCTGGCCGAACAGCAGGAGAAGGTGGACGAGCGGGCGTTCGAGGTGGGGCTGCGGGCACTGCTGGACGGGTTGGAGCGGCAGTACGAGGAGGTCGTACGGCCACCCGGTGCCTGAGGTGGGCGTCCGAAAACCGCGAGCCCTCGCGCGCTCCCCCGCCTAGCCTCGACCCCATGACTGACGACTCCCGGGCCGCGCCCACCCGCAAGGTAGAGCTGCTCGCGGCGGGGGCGGCCGCCGTCACCGTCGTGCTGTGGGCGTCGGCGTTCGTGTCGATCCGCAGTGCCGGGGAGGCGTACTCGCCGGGCGCGCTGGCGCTCGGGCGGCTGCTGGCCGGGGCGGTGGCGCTGGGGGCGATCTGGCTGTGGCGCCGGGAGGGACTGCCGCCGAGGGCCGCGTGGCGGGGCATCGCGGTGTCCGGGGTGCTGTGGTTCGGCTTCTACATGGTCGCCCTGAACTGGGGCGAGCAGCAGGTGGACGCGGGCACGGCGGCGCTGGTGGTGAACATCGGGCCGATCCTCATCGCCCTGCTCGGCGCCCGGCTGCTGGGCGACGCGATGCCGCCCCGGCTGCTCGCGGGCATGGCGGTGTCGTTCGCGGGCGCGGTCGCCGTGGGGCTGTCGATGTCCGGCGAGGGGGGCGCCTCGGTGCTGGGCGTCGTCCTGTGCGTGCTCGCGGCCTTCGGGTACGCGGCCGGGGTCGTCGCGCAGAAGCCCGCGCTGGGCTCGGCGAGCCCGCTCCAGGTGACGACCTTCGGCTGTCTCGTGGGCGCGGTGGTGTGTCTGCCGTTCGCCGGGCAGCTGTGGCGGGAGGCGGCGGACGCGCCGGCCTCGGCGACGCTCAACATGGTGTATCTGGGCGTGTTCCCGACCGCCCTCGCCTTCACCACCTGGGCCTACGCCCTCGCCCGGACCACCGCGAGCCGGATGGGCGCGACCACGTACGCCGTGCCCGCGCTGGTCGTGCTGATGTCCTGGCTGGCGCTGGGCGAGGTGCCGGGGGCGCTCACGCTGGCCGGTGGCGCGCTGTGTCTGGCGGGGGTGGCCGTGTCCCGCTCCCGGGCGCGTACCCGGGAGGCGGTGCCGGGCGCCGGGGCCGAGGACGGCGTCGCGGCCCCGGAGACCCTTCCGGAACCGCGACCCGGACAGCGCGCGCAGAGCTAGCGCCGCGACAGGCAACGGACGCCGCTCCTTGACGGGCAAACGTTGCCTGCCGCGGCACTAGCCGTCCTCTCCTGAACCCGCCCTCCCCGCGAGGATCTTGATCGAGATCAGGGCGATCACCGAGAGCCCGATGATGTACGCCGACACGGACAGGGACGTCCCGGTGGTCTCCAGCAGCAGGACCATCAGGAACGGGGCGAGGCCGCCGCCGAACACCGCCGCGATCTGGTAGCCGAGGGAGGCGCCGGTGTAGCGCATCTCGGGGGTGAACAGTTCGGCGAACAGGGCGGCCTGAGGCCCGTACATGATGCTGAGGAAGCAGCCCGCGACGAAGGTGCTGACCGCGAGCCAGAGCAGGGAGCCGGTGTCGATGAGCAGGAACATCGGGACGGCCCACAGGGCGATACCGGCCGCGCCGAACGCGTAGATCCGGATCCGGCCGACGCGGTCGGAGAGGGCCGCGGCGGCGGGGATCAGCACCAGCTGGGTGAGGCTGACGCACAGGGAGACGGCGAGGACCGAGCCGCGCTTCATGTCGAGTTCGCGGGTGGTGTAGTCGAGGACGCCGGTGATGAGGATGTAGAAGGTCGCGGTGTTCACGGCGAAGGAGCCGCCGGCCAGGAAGACCGTGCCGAGATGGCCCCGCATGATCGTCCTGAGCGGGGAACTCTTCTCACCGCTCTCCTTCTCCGCCAACTCCCTCTCCGCCGCCCGGAATTCGGGGGTCTCCTCGACATGGCGGTGGATGTACCAGGCGAGGCCGAGGACGAACAGGCCGACCAGGAACGGCACCCGCCAGCCCCAGGCGGAGAACGCCGAGTCATCGGTGGCGGCGCCCACGACGAGGAACATCGTGTTGGCGCTCACCACGCCGATGGGCACACCGAGCTGGACGAAGCTGCCGTAGACCCCGCGCTTGCCCTCGGGGGCGTACTCGGTGGCCAGCAGCATCGCGCCGCCCCACTGGGCGCCGACGGCGATGCCCTGGGCGACGCGGAGAAGGACTAGCAGGATCGGAGCGGCGATCCCGATGGTCTCGTAGGTGGGGAGCAGGCCGATGCCGGTGGTGGCGAGGCCCATCAGGGTGAGGGCCAGGACCAGCATCGGCTTGCGGCCCCGCTTGTCGCCGAGGTGTCCGGCGACGATGCCGCCGAGGGGGCGGGCGAGGAAGCCGACGGCGAAGGTGGCGAACGCGGCGAGGACTCCCGCGGAGGAGCTGCCGGCCGGGAAGTACAGGTCGCCCAGCACGAGGGCGGCGGCTATGCCGAAGACGAAGTAGTCGTACCACTCGACCGCCGAGGCGAGGGCCGCGGCGGTGGCCACCTTGCGGTGGCTCTGGGGGCGGGCGGGGGTGACGGGGGTGGAGACGGGAGCGGTGTCCATGCGAGCACACTCCGGGGGACGGGGACGTTCCGGGGAACGTACTGACCGGACGGTATGGAGGTCAACGGTCGTGCGCCGGTTGCTTCGCCGGATGGGGGTGCGTTCTTCGGGTGCGGGTCCGGTGGGGCTTGTCGCGCGGTTCCCCGCGCCCCTGAGAGGCAGGGGCTGCGCCCCTGCCTCTCGTCCGTCGTGCGCGTCCGGGGCTAGAACGTCACCAGCGCCCGGCCGCCCTTCCCCGCCCGCATGTTGTCGAAGGCCACCGGGATGTCGTCCAGGGCGATGCGGTCGGTCACCAGGGTGGAGAGGTCCAGGCGGCCGGCGCGGATGTGGTCGGCGAGGACCGGGACGTCGCGGGCCGGGTCGGAGTTGCCGTAGACGCAGCCGGAGAGGGTGCGGCCCCAGTGGAAGATCTCCAGCGCGTTGAAGGTGACCTGCTGGTCCTTGCCGCCGATGCCGACGACGGTGGTGCGGCCCCCGCGCCGGGTCGACTCCCAGGCCGTACGGATGGTGACCGCGCGGCCGACGCACTCCACGGCCACGTCCACGCCCTGCTTGCCGGTGAGCGCGCGGATCTCGCGGGCGGTGTCCTCGGAGGCGACGACGTACTCCGTGGCGCCCGCCACCCGCGCCAGCTCCTCCTTCGCCGGGGAGACGTCCACCGCGACGATCCGGGACGCGCCCGCGATCCGCGCCGCCTGCAGCGCGGCCAGCCCCACGCCGCCCACCCCGAACACGGCGACGGTCTCGCCCTGCCGGACCCGGGCCGCGTGGTGGACCGCGCCGTAGCCGGTGAGGACGGCGCAGCCGAGCAGCGCCGCGTCGGTGAGCGGGACGCCGTCGGGGGCGGGGAGCACGCACCCGGCGGCCACGACGGTCTCCTCCGCGAAGGCGGCCACGTTGAGACCGGGGTGGAGGTCGGTGCCGTCGGAGGCGCGGCGGGCGTACACGTTCCCGGCGCCGACGAGCGCGTTCGCGCACAGCCACACCTCGCCGAGCGAGCAGGCGTGACACCTCCCGCAGGAGGGCGCCCAGTTGAGGACCACACCGTCGCCGGGGGCGACATGGGCGACGCCGTCGCCGACCGCGAGGACGGTGCCCGCGCCCTCGTGGCCGAGCACGGCGGGCACCGGCACCCGCATGGTGCCGTCGGACAGCGACAGGTCGGAGTGGCAGACCCCGGCGGCGGCGAGCCGCACCCGGACCTGGCCGGGCCCGGGGTCCGGCAGCTCGATCCCGGTGATCTCCAGCGGGGCTCCGACGGCGGGCAGGACGGCGGCTCGAACGGCCATGGTGCGACTCTCCTCGGATGCGCTCGGACCGGTCAGAACTGGAGGGACTTGGTCTGCAGATACTCCGTCAGGCCGTGCGCGCCGAGTTCGCGCCCCACTCCCGACTGCTTGTAACCGCCGAACGGGGCCAGCGGGTTGAAGCGTCCGCCGTTGATGTCGACCTGTCCGGTGTCCATCCGGCGGGCGAAGGCCACGGCCTCGCTCTCGTCACCGGCCCAGACCGCGCCGGCCAGCCCGTAGACGGTGCCGTTGGCGATGCGCAGAGCGTCGTCCTCGTCCTCGTAGCGGAGGATCGACAGGACCGGGCCGAAGATCTCCTCCTGGGCGATCGTCATCTCGGGGGTCACGTCGGCGAAGACCGTGGGGCTGACGAAGTAGCCCTGCTCGCGCGGGGGTTCGGCGCCGCCCGCCACCAGGCGGGCCCCCTCGGCGACCCCCTGCTCGATGTAACCCCGCACCCGCGCCCACTGCTTGGCGTTGACCAGCGGGCCGATGCGGTCGCCGTACTTCGCGGCGGCCTGCGCGGCCAGCTCGACGGCCTCCTCGTACCGGGAGGCGTGGACGAGCATCCGGGTCCAGGCGCTGCACGTCTGGCCGGAGTTGGACATGACGTTGGCGACGCCGACGCTCACCGCCCTGGCGAGGTCGGCGCTCGGGAGGATGACGTTGGCGGACTTGCCGCCGAGTTCCAGGGCGACCTTCTTGACCGCGGCCCCGGCGGTCGCGGCGATCCGCCGGCCCACCGCCGTGGAGCCGGTGAAGGAGACCAGGTCGACGCCCTCGTGCTCGGCGAGCGCCTGTCCGGCGACCGGGCCGAGGCCGGTGACGAGGTTGAACACCCCGGCGGGCACGCCCGCCTCGTGGACGGCCTCGGCGAAGAGCCGGGCGACGAGCGGGGTGTCCTCGGCGGGCTTGAGGACGACCGTGCAGCCGGCGGCGAGGGCCGGGGCGACCTTGGCGACGATCTGGTGCAGCGGGTAGTTCCAGGGGGTGATCGCGCCGACGACGCCGATGGGCTCGTGGTGGACGGTCGAGTTGCCGACCCGCTCCTCGAAGGCGTGCTTCGCGGCCAGGTCGGCGTACGACCCGGCGACCGCGACCGGCAGGTCCGCGTGCACCTTCTGGGAGAACGGCAGCGGTGAGCCCAGCTCCGCGGTCACCGTCGCGGCGATCTCCTCCCGGCGCGCGGCGAGCACGTCGCGCAGGGCGCCGATCAGCGCGCCCCGTTCGGCGGGCGGGGTCGCGGCCCAGCCGGGCAGGGCGGCACGGGCCGCGCGGACGGCGGCGTCGACGTCCTCGGCGGTGCCCGCCGGGACCCGGGCGATCACCTGCTCGTCGGCCGGGTTCACGACCTCGATGGTGTCGGTCCCGGCGGCGGGCCGCCAGCTGCCGCCGATGTACATGCCGTCGTGTGCCTTCATCCTGCTGCCTCCCGGGCGGGCGTGGTCGTCCGCCCCAAAAACTAGCCCTGATAGTTTTCCGGCACCAGAGCATCGGGGAGTGAGGCAGGACTCGTCGGCGGCACCGGCCGGCGGGAAGCCGCCCCGCCTCAGAAGTCGACCCGCTTCCTGTCGTCCACCCGCGCCACCGCCTCCTGGGCGAACTCCTTCAGATAGTCGTCCCGGATCTCCTCGATCTTCCGGTCGCTCGCGGCGGCGGCCGACACCGGATACAGCAGGATCAGCTCGTACGACCGCTCCTTCTCGATCGTCCCGCTCGCGTCCCGCCACTGCCCGCGCCCCTCCCGCACGGTCAGCCCGTCCGGGAACCCGGGGGTGACCTCCCGGTCGACGAAGGCCATGAACTGCTCGTCGGTGACGTCCGGACCGCCGTCGGGCCGCTCGGTGCCGAAGAGGAGCCGGGTCTCGACGTACGGCGTCCCGCCCGCCGGGGCGACCACGGAACCGCCGGGAGCCTTCTCGTCGAGGGTGGCGTACGCGGCCGGGGCGGCGACGGTCAGCAGACAGACGGTGGCCGCGAGGGCGACCCGGGTGCGGGTGAGGCGGCCGGTACGGGTGGAGTGCGAAGTCATGGGCCCAGCTCTAGCGGGACCGACGGTTCCGGATCCGTCGGCCGCGCCGGGGCCGGGCCGTGCGCACTCCTGTACGCCCCCGGGGCTCGTGGCGACCGTGGTCGCGCGCCCCGCGCTCCGGTTCACGGCTTGCGCGCGGGCTCCCGGGTCGCCGTGAGATGGGCGAAGACGACGACGTTGCTCGCGTACCCCTTGCGCCGGTCGTAGGTCCCGCCGCAGGTGATCAGCCGCAGTTCGGGGCGGGCGCGGTGGCCGTACACCTCCTTGCTGGGGAAGCGGTCCTTCTCGTACGACTTCACGGCGTCCACGGTGTAGACGGCCGTGCGGCCGTCGGCCCGCAGCACCTCCACGACGCGGCCGGGCTTGATCACGTCCAGGGCGGCGAAGACGGCGGGGCCCGTCCGGGTGTCCCGGTGCCCGACGACGACCGCCGTGCCGGGCCCGCCGGGCGCGGGCCCCTCCGTGTACCAGCCGACCAGCTTGGGCTTGTCGTCCGGCGGCGCGGGCAGCCGCCGCCGCGCGTCCAGGCGCAGCCCGGTCACCGGGGCCTCGATGCCGAGGTACGGGACGGAGACGGTCCTCGCCGGGGAGGGCGGCAGCGTACGGGGCCGGGCGGGGCTCTTCGGTTCCGCCGGCTCGGGGGTGGGCGCGGGCCGCACGGACTCGGCGGCGGGTTTCGGCGCGGCGGGGGTGACGGGCGCCGGTCCGGTGGGGGTGGCCGGAGCCGTGGGGGTGGCCGGCCCGGTGGGGGTGGTGGCGGCAGTCCGTTGGGCGGGGTCGGCGGGTTCGCCGGGCCCGGCGGAGGCAGCGTCCCCGGCGGACGCGTTCCCCTCGGCGCGCGCCGGATCGTCGGGCGGCGGGGGCGTGAGGTACAGGGACGCCTGGGCGCGCGGTGCCCCCGCATCGCGCGCCCCGGTGCCGGCCCAGGCGGAGGAGGCCTCGGCGGAACCGGTCCGCCCCCTGTCCTCCGCCAGGTGGACGCCGCCCACCACCAGCACGACGGTCATCGCGGCCGTCCGTGTCAGGCGGTAGGCGCGCGTCCGGTACCAGGGCCTCGGCCGGCGTCTACGCGGCGCCATCGGCGCGGCGACGGCGCAGCCGCAGATAGGCCACCCCGCCGACCGCGGCGAGGCCCACGGCCGCAGCGCCGGCGACCGGCGAGAAGTTCTGGGTCAGCGCGAGACCGCCGCCACCGGCGGGGACGGCGCCCTCGGGGCCGGCGAGACCGGCGAGCGGGCAGGTGACGTTGATCTCCCTGCGCCCCTCCTCCAGCGCCCCGCCGATGGTCCTCCAGGTCAGCACGTACTCCCCGTTGGGCAGGCGTGCCGCGTTCTCGGGCGCGACGGGCGTGCTGTGGCCGGTGCCGTCGGCGGCGAGCGTGATCTCACCCGTGGCCACGGGGTCGGTGCGCGGCGCGGGTGGCTGGTTGTCGATGGTCCAGGCGATGCGCTGCGCCGGCCTGGAGTTCTCGGGGAAGTTGAAGGCGGAGAGGTAGAAGTCGCAGACCAGCGGCTGGTTGCGCTCGTTGTCGAACGGGAAGCCCACCTTGTGGATCACGACGTCGGGGTCGCCCGGGGCGGCGACGGCGGCCGGTGCCGTGATCAGGCTGGCTCCCGTGACGGTGAGTGCCGCGAGGACGGCGGCGGCACTCGCGCGCACTCCGGCGGGGCGCGGGCGGGACGAGGTGGACATGCAGAACCTCCGAGTCAGACGATTTTCACACAAATCGCTCTTTCGCCTGACTCTCTGTCACATCACACCGGGCACGGGGGGAGCCGCGCCCGACGCCCCATCAGATGTCCCCCTTCCGGCCCAGGGACACACCGGGCGGCGCGCTCTCCGTCCTCGGCCTCCCGCGCCCGCCGCTCCCCCGCCCCGGCTCCGCCGGCGAGCGCAGGGCGATGCCCGCCGACACCAGCAGCAGCGCGCCGAGCATCACGAACGGCGCGGCCACGCCCGCGACCCCGGCGATCAGACCGGCCGCGGCGGGCGCCCCGGCCTGCCCCAGACGGTTCCCGGTCAGCCGCAGCGCGAGGGCGGTGGACCGCGCCTCGTCCGGCGCGGCCTGCACCACCGTGGTCATGGACAGCGGCTGGCCGACCCCGAGGCAGAACCCGAGGGCGGCGAGGATCAGGGCCAGCGCCCACACCGGCACCGGCAGCGCGATCCCGGCGCAGAGCACGGCCCCGAGCACACAGGTGACGGTGAGCAGCGCGGTCCGGCCGAGCAGGCGCAGCATGGGGGTCATCACCAGACGGCAGGCGATGGTCGCCGCCGCGCGCAGGCTCAGCAGGAGGCCGATCGCCGAGGGGGCGATGCCCCGGTGCTCACCGACCACCGGCAGATACGCGGTGAGGATGTCCGTGGCCGACAGCACGGCGAGGCTGATGAAGATGCCGCCGGGCACACCGCGGGTCCGCAGTATCCGGTGCACCGGGACCCGATCGCCGCGCGCCGTACGGGACTTGGGGTCGACGGGACGCTCTATGCGCCACAGCGAGGTGAACGAGACCGCCGCCCCCGCGCCGGCCGCCACCAGCGCCAGCGCGCTCGTACGGGCCATGTCCTGGCCGCCGATCAGGGCGCCGGCGGCGACGGGGCCGACGAGCTGGCCGAGGGAGGCGCCGATGGTGAAGTGGCCGAAGTTGCGGTCGTGTTCGTGCGGCGCGGACTGGCGGGCCACCAGGGACTGGGCGCCGATGACGAAGGAGAGGTGGCCGAGGCCCATCACCCCGCTCCATACGGCCATCGCGGCCAGGGAGTTCGCCAGGCCGCTCATGACACAGCCGCCGGATATCAGGACGACGCCGATCGGCAGCAGCGGCGCGCACCGGCCCTGGTCGGTCCTGCGGCCGAGCGGGACGGCGGCGAACAGCGGGAGCAGGGCGTAGACCCCCGCGATCACACCGATCGCCCGCTCGTCGGCACCCAGCGCGAGGGCCCGGTAGGACACGGCGGGCCGGGCCATCGACACCGCCCCCTGCGCGAAGCTGAAGGCGATGACGAGGCGGAGCAGCCAGCCGCGGTTCCTACCGGGCCTCACGATGCGGGTCCTCCTCGGGGACGTTCACGCCGGTTCCGGTCCAAGGGGTCCGGTCCCACGGTCAGATGATGCCGAAGAGTACGCCCGCGGCCAGGATGATCAGCGAGGTGGCCGCCGCCCACTTCACCACGAACCTGGTGTGGTCGCCGAACTCGACCTTGGCCATACCGACGAGCACGTACACGGCGGGCACCAGCGGGCTGGACATGTGCAGCGGCTGGCCGACGAGGGAGGCGCGGGCGATCTCCAGCGGCGACACCCCGTGCGCGGCGCCGGCCTCGGCGAGGACCGGCAGGACACCGAAGTAGAAGCCGTCGTTGGACATGAAGTAGGTGAGCGGCAGGCTCAGGAAGCCGGTGACGAGGGCCATGTGCGGGCCCATGCCGCCGGGGATGCCGTCGACGATCCACTTGGCCATCGAGTCGACCATGCCGGTGCCCTGGAGGACGCCGGTGAAGACGGCGGCGGCGAAGACCATTCCGGAGACGTTGAGGACGTTGTCCGCGTGGGCGGCGAGGCGGTCCTTCTGGTCGGGGATGTGGGGGAAGTTGACGGTCAGGGCGAGCGCGGCGCCGAGCAGGAAGAGCACCGGGATCGGCAGCAGCTCCATGATCATGGCGGTGAGCAGCGCGACCGTGAGCAGCGCGTTGAACCAGTACAGCTTGGGGCGCAGCGTCGGGCGGTTGGGGTCCAGGCCCTGGAGGCGGGCGTCGTCCTCGTCGTCGTCCTCGGTATCGGCGTCGGTACCGGAGCCCGCGCCGCCCGTGGTCTTCGCCGTACGGCCCTTGTCGTCACCGGAGCCGGAACCGGCGGCGGACGCGGCGCCCGCGCCAACGAGGACGGTCTCCTCGGACCCGGAGGTCTCCTCGTCCTTGACGATCTTCTCCTGCTCCAGCACCTCGTCGAGGCTCAGCACACCGAGGCGCTTGCGCTCGCGCAGACCGAGGAAGTAGGCGAGGACGAAGACGAAGAGCAGACCGACCGCGAGCGCGGGGATCATCGGGACGAAGATGTCGCCGGCGTCGAGCTTGAGCGCGGTGGCGGCGCGGGCGGTCGGGCCGCCCCAGGGCAGCGTGTTCATCACGCCGTTGGCGGTGGCGGCGACACCGGTCATCACGACCAGGCTCATCTTCAGGCGCTTGTACAGCGGGTACATCGCCGAGACGGTGATCATGAAGGTGGTGGAGCCGTCGCCGTCCAGGGAGACGATCGCGGCGAGCAGGGCCGTACCGACGACGATGCGCAGCGGGTCGGCCTTGCAGAACTTCAGGATGCCCCGGACGATCGGGTCGAAGAGACCGACGTCGATCATCAGGCCGAAGTAGACGATGGCGAACATCAGCATCGCGGCGGTGGGCGCGAGGTTGCCCACCCCCTCGATGACGTAGTCGCCGAGATGGGCTCCCTTTCCGACGAACACGCAGAAGAGCGCGGGGATCAGTACGAGCGCCGCGATCGGCGACATCTTCTTCATCATGATCAGGACCAGGAAGGTCGCGATCATGGCGAAGCCGAGGATGGTCAACATGTGGATACCTAACGTTCGCCCTTGAACTCCCACCAGGGCACCGGCGGTGCGACGACGTTAGGGCGGGCCCACAAGTCTTAACAAGGAGTTGACATGCGAGCAATAAGAGCAGAACTCCAGGTCACAGCGTTGCGCCTGCTCGGGCGGCCATCGGGGTCAGCTCCACGGGGATGCCGTTGAGGACCGCGTTGCCGGAGAGCGGGTCGAGCAGGGAGCCGTCGAGGAGCTGATTGACGTTGACGCCCGGGTCGAGCGCCGCGTGGCTCATCCGGGTGCCGGGACGGTCGTGTCCCCAGCCGTGCGGAAGGCTGACGACACCACGGCGTACGACGTCGGTGACCTCGACCGGAGCGGTGACCTCTCCCCCGGCGCCCTTGATCCGTACGGCGTCCCCGTCGGTGAGGCCGAGGCGGTCCGCGTCGTCGGGGTGGATGTGCAGGGTGCAGCGGTTGGTGCCGCCGGTGAGGGCGGGGATGTTGTGCAGCCAGCTGTTGTTGGAGCGCAGATGGCGGCGGCCGATGAGGACCAGACCCTCGGGGCGCTCCCGCAGGGCGGTGCGCAGCCTCGGCAGGTCGTCGGCGATCGGCCCCGGCAGCAGTTCGACCTTGCCGCTGACCGTCTTCAGCGGCTGCGGCAGCCTCGGCTTCAGCGGTCCGAGGTCGATGCCGTGCGGGTGGGCGAGCAGCTTCGTGAGGGTCAGGCCCTGCGGGTCGGCGCCGAAGCCGTCGCCGTACGGGCCGAGGCGCAGCATCAGGTCGAGGCGGCGCTCGGGGCCGCTGTCGCCCGTGAGCAGGGCGGCGAGTTCCTTCGGGTCGCGGCCGTGGACGGGTGAGTGGGCCTCTTTCACGGCCTTGCCGAGGGTCTGGCCGATGACCAGGTCGTCCACGGCGGACGGGTCGGCGCCGTGCGTCCCGGTGGCGGCGAGGACGAGGCGCGCGAGGATCTCCGTCTCGGCCATGCGGCCGTCCTCCAGGGGGACGGCGGCGCGGTTGTAGCGGACCTGGTTGCGGACGGCCAGGGTGTTGAGCGCGAAGTCGTAGTGCGGGGCCTGGGAGGGCGGGGGCGGCGGGAGGACGACATCGGCGTGGCGGGCGGTCTCGCCGAGGTAGGGGTCGACGCTGACCATGAAGTCCAGGGAGTCGAGGGCCTTGTCGAGGCGGTCGCCGTCGGGGGCGGAGAGGACCGGGTTGGCGGCGATGGTGATGAGCGCGCGGATCGGGCCGCCCTCGGGGGTGGCGGTGTCGATCTCCTCGGCGAGCGCGGACAGCGGCAGTTCGCCCTTGGCCTCGGGGTGCCCGCCGACCCGGCTGTGCCAGCGGCCGAGCGCGAAGCCGCGGCCGGGGCCCGCGGGCCGGGGCGTCTTGTCGGTGGCGGACTGCGGGAAGAGGGCGCCGCCGGGCCGGTCGAGGTTGCCGGTGAGGATGTTGAGGACGTCGACGAGCCAGCTGGCGAGGGTGCCGTGCGGGACGGTGCAGCTGCCGATGCGGCCGTATACGGCGGCGGTGGGCGCGGCGGCCAGTTCGCGGGCCAGCGCGCGGATGGTGTCCGCGTCGACGTCACAGGCGCCGGCGACCGCCTCGGGCGTGAACTCCCGTACGGCGGCGGCCAGTTCC
Organism: Streptomyces griseiscabiei; assembly: GCF_020010925.1. NCBI lineage: Bacteria > Bacillati > Actinomycetota > Actinomycetes > Kitasatosporales > Streptomycetaceae > Streptomyces > Streptomyces griseiscabiei. Next base: position 3,130,304 of record NZ_JAGJBZ010000001.1, read on the forward strand.
TCGACCCCCTGCACCTGCGGGGCGAGGTGCCCCAGATCGGTCAGGTTCTCCTCGAAGAGGACGTGGGCCATCGCTGCGAGCAGCAGCGCGTCCGTGCCGGGGCGGATCGCCACGTGCCGGTCGGCGAGCTTGGCCGTCCGGGTCCTGCGCGGGTCGACGACCGTGAGGGTGCCGCCGCGCGCCTTCAGGGCCTTGAGCTTGCCGGGGAAGTCGGGGGCGGTGCACAGACTGCCGTTGGACTCCAGCGGGTTGGCGCCGAGGAGCAGCAGATGGTCGGTGCGGTCGAGGTCGGGCACGGGGATGGCGTTGGCGTCGCCGTAGAGCAGTCCGCTGGAGACGTGCTTGGGCATCTGGTCGACCGTGGAGGCGCTGAACAGGCTGCGGGTGCCGAGTCCGGCGAGGAGCACGGGCGGGTAGAGGCCGCCGGCCACGGTGTGGACGTTCGGGTTGCCGAGGACGATGCCGACGGCGTGCGGGCCGTGGGCCTCGACGACGGGCCGGATTCCGGCGGCGACGGCGTCGAAGGCCTCCTGCCAGGTGGCCTCCCGCAGTTCGCCGTCCCTGCGGACCAGCGGGGTGCGCAGCCGGTCCGGGTCGCCGTCGGCCGCGCCCAGGGAGGCGCCCTTCGGGCAGATGAACCCCTTGCTGAACACATCGTCCCGGTCGCCGCGCGCCTTGGTCACCCGGGTCCCCTCGATGGTGAGGGTGAGCCCGCAGGTCGCCTCGCAGAGCGGGCAGACGCGCAGGGCGGTGCGGGAGTCGATGGTGGTGGACACGGGTCCTCCCGGAGGGGCGGCGGCGACGGTGACGCTCGGACGGGTCCCGCGCACGGGGAGGCGCACGGTACCGGGCCGAGCATACCGACCGGTATGCAGCGCGGGGAGGGGCTGCCGGGGGTCTTGTCGGGAAATCGCGGGCCCCCCGGCCCGGCGCGAGCGCGGGACCGCCCTCACGGGGCCCCGGCCCGGCGTCAGTCCAGCACCCGCGCCAGATACGCCCGCAGCAGCTCCCGCATCTCCTGGATGACCCGGGCGTCGCCCTCCGGGGAGACACGGAAGGCCAGGTGGACGAGGGTGTCGGCGGTCTCGACGGCGATGAGGAAGGTGCGGCGCAGATCCTCGTCGGGGGTGCGGTCGATGAACGCGGAGAGCAGGTCGGACAGCCGGTCGGCGACGCGGTGGTTGGGTTCCTGGCGGCGCCCGCCGACCGGGATCTGGTTGCCGAAGTCGATGAGGGCGAAGCCGGGGGCGTTGCGCTTCATGTCGAGGTACTCGTCGAGCACGGCGTCCATCGCGGTGCGCCAGTCCCGGCCGCCCGTGGCCTGGAGGCGGCGGGTGACCCGGTCGGTGAATCGGTCCAGATTGCGTTCGGCGAGCGCGTCGGCCATGGCGCGCTTGTTGCCGAAGAAGCGGTAGACGGAGCCGATGGGCACACCCGCGCGCAGCGCCACGGCACGGGTGCTCAGCGCGTCGTAGCCCACCTCGTCGAGGAGGTCGGCGCAGGCGTCGAGGATCCTGGTCAGTCGTTCGGCACTGCGCCGCTGCACTGGCGCGCGGCGCAGGGAGGTCGCCTGGGACACGGGCTTCATGATGCCTTTCCGCCGAGGTCCGATGAACTGTCCGAATATCAGTACGGGCGCTGCCGCCGATCCCGCTCACTGGTGGAGCGACACGGACAGCGAACATCCGCGCGACCACAGCCTGCCGGGAGACTAGAGCACCGCACTGACAGGACGGATCTCCAGGCGGTCCGGTTCTCCCTCTCCGTCCGATGCACCCGATCTGTGGACGCGCCACCGGCGTCCGGTTGTCGCCCCGTGCCCCTGCCGCCCTGCCGCCGTGCCCTTGCGCCCGCGGCGACCGAATCCTACGGTGAAGCATAGGAATCGGGATCGCGAGGGAGCGGGCATGAGCGGGGACGCCAGGAAGACGGCCGAGGGACTCGACTACCTCACCGGTTTCGGCAACGAACACACCTCGGAGGCGGTCCCGGGCGCCCTGCCGCACGGCCGCAACTCCCCGCAGCGCGCCCCGCTGGGCCTCTACGCGGAGCAGCTCAGCGGTACCGCGTTCACCGAGCCGAGGGCCCACAACCGCCGCTCCTGGCTCTACCGGATCCGCCCCTCGGCCGCCCACCCGGCGTTCACCCGCGCGGACAACGGCGCCCTGCGCACGGCCCCCTTCACCGAGACGGTCCCCGACCCCAACCGGCTGCGCTGGAACCCCCTGCCGGAGCCTTTGGCCGGCACCGACTTCCTCGGCGGCCTGTGGACCCTCGGCGGCAACGGCGACGCGGCGCTGCGCTCGGGCATGGCGGTGCACCTGTATCACGCCAATTCCGGCATGGAGCGGGTCTTCGGCGACGCGGACGGCGAACTGCTGATCGTCCCGGAGCGCGGCGGCCTCCTGCTGCGCACGGAGTTCGGCCTGCTCCACGCCGGGCCGGGCGAGATCGCCCTGATCCCCCGGGGTGTCCGCTTCCGCGTCGACCTGCTGGACGGCACCGCCCGCGGCTATGTCTGCGAGAACTACGGCGCCCCCTTCCGCCTCCCCGACCTCGGCCCGATCGGCGCCAACGGCCTGGCGAACGCCCGTGACTTCCGGGCGCCGGTGGCCGCGTACGAGGACGTCGAGGGCCCGGTGGAGGTGGTGAACAAGTACTGCGGCAACCTCTGGACGGCCACCTACGACCACTCCCCCCTCGATGTGGTCGCCTGGCACGGCAACCACACCCCGTACGTCTACGACCTGCACCGTTTCAACGTCATCGGGACCATCTCGTACGACCACCCGGACCCGTCGATCTTCACGGTGCTGACCTCGCCGAGCGACACCCCCGGTCTGGCGGGAGTGGACTTCGTGGTGTTCGCGCCGCGCTGGCTGGTGGGTGAGGACACGTTCCGGCCGCCGTACTTCCACCGGAACGTGATGAGCGAGTACATGGGCCTGATCGAGGGCGCGTACGACGCCAAGGCGGAGGGCTTCGTGCCGGGCGGCGGCTCGCTGCACGGCATGATGTCGGCGCACGGACCGGACCAGGAGACCTTCGACCGGGCGAGCGCGGCGGAGCTGAGGCCCCAGCGGGTGGACGACGGGCTGGCGTTCATGTTCGAGACCCGCTGGCCCATCCTCACGACCGCGCAGGCGGCCCACGCGGAGCACCTGCAGCAGGGGTACGACGACGTGTGGTCCGGGCTCCGGCGCCACTTCGGCCCGTTGCGCTGAACACGCCGGGCCGGGTACGGATTCCGTCATGACCTCCTTCGCTCCGGACTCGCTCGTCCTGAACCGCAAACTGCCGCTCTGGTATCAGGTGTCGCAGTCCCTGCGCGCCTCGATACTCGGCCGGTCGGCCCAGGACCCCCTGCGGCTGCCGACCGAGGAGCAGCTGGCCGGGCACTACGGGGTGAGCGTGCTGACCATGCGGCAGGCGCTGAAGGAGCTGGAGGGGGAAGGGCTGATCACCCGGCACCGCCGGCGGGGCACCTTCATCGAGCCGAGCGCGCGACGGGGTTCGCCGGTGCGGCTGCTCGGGTCGGTGGACGCGATCGTGGCCCAGCAGTCGGGGATGACGACCGAGCTGCTGGACCAGGGCAGCACCCCCCTGTCGGGTGAACTCTCGGAGTACTTCCCCGACTTGACCGAGGTGGCCACGTACCACCGGCTGCGCGGCGACGAGCGGACGGGCGAGCCGACCAACCACGCCCGCAACTACGTCCGTCCCGAGCTGGCCGAACGCATCGACCGCGACGATCTGCTGCGCTGGCCGATGACCAAGGTCCTGCGGGATGTGGTGGGGGTGGGCATCAGCCGGATCACCGACACCGTGGAGGCCCGTATCGCCGACCCGGAGACCGCGCGCCTCCTCCGGGTCCCCCTCCTCAGCCCGATCCTGCACTACACGGGCGTCACCTACGACGACTCCGGCCGCGTCCTGGACGTGGCGGTCATCCACTACCGGGGCGACCGCTTCTCGTTCACCGTGACCCTCGACGCGCATTAGCGAGGTCGTACGATGCCCAGCGTGACGCCCGACGACGCTCCGCTGCTCGCGGACCTCATGCCGTGGTCCGTCGCACCGCCACGGCTGGGCCGGGGGTGGCCGACGGGTCCCGACGCGGCTTCCCTGAAGGCCCGCTGGGACGCCCTGGTGAAGGCCGAGGGCCCGGACCGCGAGACCCTGTTCGCGCCCACCCGGTCCCGTACGCTCACCTCCGCGGTGACCCAGCTGCCGGGGCAGTCCAGCGGCACCGGGCGGCTGGCCCGCGCGTCGGGGCCCTGTCCCGAGCCCGTACGGGTCCTGGCCGCCCCGTTCGACGAGCAGTGGCTCATCCCCGACCACCGTCTGATCGACTCCGCCCGCCCGGAGCTGTGGCGGGTGGCGGACGAGCGGCAGGTCTTCGTGGTCGAGCAGCCGGTCGCCGCCCCCGAGCCCCGGGGCCCGGTCCTGCTCGCCTCCCCCGTGCTGCCGCTGCTGCCGCTCCACGGCCCGCGCGTCGGCCGCGTCCGCCCGCTGTACCGGCGGCCGGGCGGCCTGGAGCCCAACCTGGCGCCGGGCCTGCCGGAGCATCTCGGCGAACGCCTCGGCACCGGCCCCGCCGACCCCGTCGACGTCCTCGCCTGGATCCTGGTCGCGGCGCGCCCCGGCCCCCGCGGGGTCGAGGTGCCCCTCCCCGCCGCCCCGCGGACCTGGTCCCACGGCGTCGAACGGGGCCGCCGCACCCTCTGGCTGCTGCGCCGCGACGGCGACCGCCCCAAACTCCCCGGTGGCCGGCGCCCCTACGTCCGCGCCCCGCTGCCCGCGCGCCCCCTCGAACTGCGTTACGACCGCGAGGAGGAGAGCCTCCTCATGGGCGAGGGCCGTATCTCCCCCGTGCCGTCCGAGGCATGGGACTTCCATGTGGGCGGTGTGCGTGTCCTGGAGGAGTGGTTCGTCCGCCGCACGGAACCGGCCGAGCCGGGCACCCTGGAGGCGATCCGCCCGCCGACCTGGCCGCAGACCTGGACGTCGGAGCTGCTGGAGCTGATCACCGTGCTGGCCCTGCTGGCGGAACTGCGGCCGGGGCAGGACGAGTCGACGGTGGACCGGCCGGTCACCGCGGCCGAGCTGCGCGAGGCGGGCGTGCTCCCGGTGCCGGACGCGTACCGCAGGCCCGCCTCGGTCCTGGACCACCACGAGGAGGGGCCGGAGGGGCAGTTCACGCTGTTGTGAGGAAGAGGGTTCCGTTCGAGCGCCGGCCCAGGAGTCTTCAGGGGCGCGGGGAACTGCGCGAGCAACCCCCACCGAACCCGCAGCCGCCCACCCGCCGCTCCCACTACGGCGCGAACGACTCCAGCACCCTCCCCAGCATCCACTCGAACGCGGCGTCCAGATCGATCGGCCCCGGGTCCTCCATGAACGCCGCGGCCAGCCGGGGATACGCACCGCTCGCGATCCGCCCCCCGAGATAGGCGATCCGTACCGCGTTCTCCCGCTCCTCCGACCACGGCAGCGACCGCACCCGCTCGGCCGTCGCCAGTTCGTTCGCTACGTAGGTCGTCACACAGCCGTTGACCATCCCAAGCAGCTGCATCTTCGTCCCGTACGGCGCGTCGAGCGAGTCCATGCAGGTCATGCAGTGCTCCAGATACCGCAGCCCGTTGGGGCTGAAGCCGTAGACCGGCGACATCAGCCGCGGCATCCAGGGGTGCCGGCGCAGCAGGGTCCGCGTCTGGTGGGCCACCCGCCGCATCTCGGCCCGCCAGTCGTCGCCGGGCTCCCACAGCTCGTGCTCGCCGCCGACCGCGTCGACCATCAGCTCGTACAGGTCCTCCTTGCGCGGCACGTAGTTGTAGAGCGACATCGTGCCGCAGCCCAGCTCGGCCGCCACATGCCGCATGGACACCGCGTCCAGTCCGCCCGCGTCGGCCAGCCGCACCGCCGCCGCCGCGATGTCCGCGCGGCTGAACGCGGGCCTCGGGCCCCGGCCGGTGCGCTCGGGGCGCGCCCAGATCACTTCGGGTTCGGCCGCTCGGCCCGCCATCGGTCATCACCTCGCCCACCATCGTAGTTACGTACGGCGTACGTAATGCGCTATGGTCGACCCATGACTACTACGTACGCTGTACTTAGTGAGGGTCTGGAGAAGCGTTTCGGGGAGGTCCACGCCGTCCGCGGCCTGGATCTGGCCGTGGCGGAGGGCACGGTGGTCGGGATGCTCGGCCCGAACGGCGCGGGCAAGACGACGGCCGTCCGGCTGCTGGCGACGCTGCTGCGGCCGGACGCGGGCTCGGCGCGGATCGCCGGCCACGACCTGGTGCGCGAGCCGGGGGCGGTCCGGCGGGCGATCGGGGTGACCGGGCAGTACGCGTCGGTGGACGGGGACCTGACCGGGCGGCAGAACCTGCGGCTGTTCGCGCGGCTGCACCGGGTCCGTGACACGGCGGCCCGCGCGGGCGAACTCCTCGACCGGTTCGGCCTGACCGAGGCCGCCGACCGGCCGGCCTCCACCTACTCGGGCGGTATGCGCCGCCGGCTCGACCTCGCCGCCAGCCTGATCCGGCACCCGGCGGTGCTCTTCCTCGACGAGCCCACGACCGGGCTGGACCCGGTCAGCCGCAACCAGATATGGGACGCCGTGCGCGCCCTGAAGACGGAGGGCACGACCGTGCTGCTCACCACGCAGTATCTGGAGGAGGCGGACCAACTCGCCGACCGGATCGTGCTGATGGAGCGTGGGCGCATCGCGCACAGCGGCTCGCCGCCCCAGCTCAAGGCGCTCATCGGCTCGTACGCGGAGGCCGTCGTCGCCCACCCGGACGCGCTGACCGGGGCGGCGGCCGTCCTCGACCGGCTCACGGGCGCGGAGCCCTCGTTCGACCACGAGCGGAACGCGGTGGGCGCGGTCACCCTGGACCCGACGCTCACGCTCCCCCGGCTGGTCCGCGAACTCGACGCGGCGGGCGTCGCGTTGGTCGACGCGAGCCTGCGCCCGCCGACCCTCGACGACGTGTTCCTCCGGCTGACGGCCGGTACGGACGCCAGGACCGGTTCCGTGGACCTCAAGGAGCGTGTGGCATGAGCGCGTTGGCGTACGACGGCACGGCGATGCTGGGCCGGCAGCTGCGGCGGGTGCGGAACAACCCGGGGCTGCTGATCCTCACCCAGGTCATGCCGATCTCGATGCTGCTGTTCTTCGGGTACGTCTTCGGCAGCGCGCTGGCCGTGCCGGGCGAGGAGTACCGGCGGTTCCTGGTGCCGGGGCTGCTGGTGGCGACGGCGTCCGGCGGGATCATGACCGGGATGTTCCAGGCCGCCGGGGACACGCACCGGGGTGTGATGGACCGCTTCCGCACGCTGCCGATGAGCCGGGCCGCCGTGCCGCTCGGGCAGGCGCTGGCGGACGTCCTCGTCACCGCGCTGGGGACGGTGCCGTTCCTGCTGGTCGGGCTCGCGGTGGGCTGGCGGGTCGAGGGGGGCGCGCTCGCGGCGGCCGGGGCCTTCGGGCTGTTGCTGCTGTTCCGGTTCGCGTGCGTGTGGATCGGCATCTTCCTGGGGCTGCTGACCCGCAGCGAGGACGCGGCCGGGCAGCTGGGCGGTGCCACCTTCCTGCTGCCGCTGCTGTCCAGCGCGTACATCCCGACCGAGGGGCTGCCCGGCTGGCTGCGCACGGTCGCCGAGTGGAACCCGATCAGCGCGGTCGCCACGGCCCTGCGCGACCTCTTCGGGAACGCGCCCGTACCGGTGGAGGCCGCCTGGCCGGTGGCCCATCCCGTCGCCGGGTCGCTGCTGTGGTGCGCCGTCCTGCTCGCGGTGTTCGTACCGCTCACGGTCCGCACCTACGCGGCCGGGGCGAAGTGACCTCCGGCCCGCCCCGGTGACCTCCGGCCCGTTCGGGGGACGGGCCGGACCCCGGGTCCCCGGCGGCCGGACCTCCGGGGACCGGGGACACGCGCGGCACGGCCCTGGTGACAACACGGGCCCGGCGGGGACATGATCCACGGCATGCGCCCATCGTCCGGCCCCACCGAACCCCCGCCCACCGATCCCCTGCCCCTCGACGGCCTCACCGTCGTCGCCGTGGAGCAGGCCGTCGCGGCGCCCTTCGCCACCCGTCAGCTCGCCGATCTGGGGGCCCGGGTGATCAAGGTGGAGCGGGTGGACGGCGGTGACTTCGCCCGCGGCTACGACACGGCCGCCCGGGGCCTGGCCTCGCATTTCGTGTGGTGCAACCGGGGCAAGGAGTCCCTGGCGCTGGACCTGAAGGACCCGCGGGGCCTCGCCGTCGTCCGGCGGCTGGTGGCGGACGCGGACGTGTTCGTGCAGAACCTCGCGCACGGGGCGGCGGCCCGGCTCGGCCTGGACGCCGCCACGCTGTGCGCCGCGCACCCCCGGCTGATCGCGGTGGACATCTCGGGCTACGGGGCGTCGGGGCCGTACGCGGACAAGCGGGCGTACGACATGCTCGTGCAGTGCGAGGCCGGTCTGGTGTCGGTGACGGGGACACCGGAGCGGCCGGTGAAGGCGGGCATCCCGGCGGCGGACATCGCGGCCGGGATGTACGCGTTCTCGGGGGTGCTCGCGGCGCTCGTCCGGCGGGGCACGACCGGGCGGGGCGGGCCGGTGGAGGTGTCGATGCTGGAGGCGCTCGCCGAGTGGATGGGGCATCCGCTGCACCACGCGATGCACGGGGGAAGCGCGCCGGCGCGCACGGGGCTCGGACACGCGGTGATCGCGCCGTACGACGCCTATCCGACGGCGGACGGCGGGCGGGTGCTGCTGTCGGTGCAGAACGACCGGGAGTGGCGGCGGCTCGCCGAACAGGTGCTGGGGCGGCCGGAGTTGGCGGACGATCCGGAGTTCGCGACGAATCCGGCACGGGTCGAGCGCCGGGACCGTACGGACGCGCTGGTCGGGGAGGCGCTCGGGGTGCTGGGCACCGACGAGGCGGTGGCGCGGCTGGAGGCGGCGGGGATCGCCTGTGCGCGACTACGGGATGTCACGGAGGTGGCGGAGCATCCGCAGTTGGCGGCCCGGGACCGGTGGCGGGAGGTGGGTTCACCGGTGGGTCCGCTGAGGGCCTTGCTGCCGCCGATCACGCTGCCGGGCGGGGACGGGGCGCGGATGGGAGCGGTGCCCGCACTCGGGGAGCACACCGGGTCGCTGCTGCGTGCCGCGGGGATGACGGACGAGGAGATCGCAGCGCTGCGCCGGGACGGTGTGGTCGCCTGAGCGCGGGCCCTCCTGCGGAAAAGCCCTTGGGTACTGGGGTGCTAGCGGCTGCCGAACAGCGAGCGGCGCAGCCTCTTCAGGGGTGCGAACAGCGAGACCCGGCCGACGCGCGTGTCCTTGCGGCTGCTGCGCTCCTGCGGGGAACGTGACGTTATCTCACGCATCAGCGAGGTCGCCTCGGCCGCCTCGCGCTGCGGCACCGCGGGGCCGCTCAGCACCGAGAGATGGCGGTCGAGACGCGAACTGGTCGCGCTGCTCCCGCACGTGATCGCAGGGACTCGCGCCCTGCGCACTGCTATCTGTTCCATGTCACTCCCCACCCGTACGAGTCCACCCGGCCCGGGCAGCGTAACCATATCGCCCCGTTGGAGCACTCGGGAATCACGGTCCCACTCTTCCTCTACCCCGTGACAGGGTTGTTGACTACTCTCCGAATCCGACCGATTCCAGGGCGAGTTGGACAACTGGCTGGCTGGTGGGTTGCGCTGATCCACCGTCGGGTTCGACGGTCACCGCGAGTGACGTCGCGTCGGTGTTCATTCCGCTGGTGACCAAGGGCGTGTCGCCGTCGAAGAGACCGAGGGAGCGTGGTTGCACGTCGGGGCGCATGAGCCAGAGTTGATGCACCCGGTTCTTCGGGAGGTTCTTGAATCCGCCGAGGGTCACGATCGCGCTCCCCTCGTCAGCGGAAGCGATCACTCCGATTCGATGGCCCTCCGTGTCCTGGTCGCTGGTCGCCCGGGCGTCCGGCGCGGCGAGAACGTGGGCGATCTCACTGGCCCGGTCCCGCTCGGCGGCCAGTTCGTCCCGGGTGCGGTCGGCCTGCACGGCGAAGAGGGACGCCACGACGAGTGCGCCGGCGGCCGTGACGGTGGCCAGCGGGACGAGGAAAGAGCGCAGACGGGGCGCACGGGCGCGTGCCTTCGGTGGCGGCTCGGTGCCCCACACATGCCGGGGCAGATGCCCCTCCCTCGCGGGCTGCGCGCTCCAGGAGCGGTTCTCCTGGGGTGTGGCGCGTACGGCGGCGAAGACCCGGTCGCGCATCGCCGCGGGTGCCGGGGCGGCCGTCGACCAGGCCAGGCGGACCGCGTCCTCGGACAGGGCGCGCACCTCCGCGGGGCAGCGGTCGCAGCGCTCCAGGTGCTGCTCGAAGCGGCGCCGCTCGTCGGGCTCCAGGGCGTCGAGCGCGTAGGGGGCGGCGAAGGAGTGGAGGTCCTCGCGACGGAAGAGACTCACCCGGCACCTCCCCCGGGCCGGCCGATCAGGGCGCTCATGCGACTCCTCCCAGGCATTCGCGCAGCCGTGTGAGTCCGTCGCGCATACGGGTCTTGACCGTGCCGAGCGGCAGTGAGAGCCGTTCGGCCACTTCTCGGTAGGTGTAGCCGTCGTAGTAGGCGAGGGTGACGGACTCGCGCTGGAGGGTGGTGAGCTTCTCCAGGCAGTGGCGCACCCACTGGCGTTCGAGACCGGCCTCGACCTCTTCGGCGACCTGGTCGAAGGCGGGGTGGTGGTTGCGGCGTCCCTCGCGCTGCTCGCGCTCGGTGGCGGCGCGGGCGCTGCGCACCCGGTCGACCGCGCGCCGGTGCGCGAGGGTGAGTATCCAGGACAGCGCGCTGCCGCGGGAGGGGTCGAACCGGCCCGCGGAACGCCAGAGTTCGAGCAGCACCTCCTGGGCCACCTCCTCCGACTGCGCGGGGTCCCGCACCACCCGGCGGACCAGCCCGAACACAGGGCCGGACACCAGTGCGTACAGCTCCTCGAACGCCCGTTGGTCGCCTCCGGCCACCCGGACCAGAAGCTTGTCCGCCTCCACTCGCTCTCCCTCGCCTCCGGCCGAGCACGGCCATCCCCGCGCGTAAGGCATTCGCAACCGACCCACCTCCGGATGGGGTTACGGATCAGACTGCCCAAAACTCGGGTCTCCGGTCGACCGATCCGGCCGACCGATCCGAACATCGGATCAACGAATGTCGCTCTCCGCTGAGACAACCTTTCAAACGCGCCGTAAGAACGTTTGGGATTCGACCAATCCACCCTGCCGACCGCACCGAATGGCGTTCGTCAGGCAAGTTGGGACAGAGGACGGACGGCATGACGACACCTACTTCCAGGAGCGGCTCGGGACGGCGGAGCATCGCCTCTCTCATCTGTGCTTCGCTGGCCGCCGGAGGGCTCGCAGCCGCCGGCGTGACCGTGCTCGAACCGGGGACAGCCTCCGCTTCCAGCCACCGTGAGGCACCGCTGATCTCCGGTGAGCCCCAGTTCGACAACACCGACGTGTACGCGTTCGTCAGCCCGGACAAGCCGGACACGACGACGGTCATCGCGAACTGGATCCCCTTCGAGGAGCCCGCGGGCGGACCGAACTTCTTCACCTTCTCCGAGGACGCGGAGTACGACATCCGCGTCGACCAGGACGGTGACGCGCAGGAAGACCTGATCTTCCGGTACACGTTCAAGACCAAGACGAAGAACGACAAGACGTTCCTGTACAACACGGGCGTCGTGGAGAGCCTCGACGACGCGGACCTGAACATCACGCAGACGTACGACATCGACCTCATCAAGCTGAAGGACCGCCGCGCGGTCTCCAAGACGAAGCTGGCGGACGATGTGTGGGTGGCGCCGTCGAACGTCGGCAAGGCGTCGATGCCGGACTTCAAGAAGCTGCGCGACGAGGCGGTGTACAAGACGGCGAGCGGGGTGACCACGTACGCCGGCCAGGCCGACGACCCGTTCTTCCTGGACCTGCGCGTCTTCGACCTGCTGTACGGCGGTGACCTCTCCGAGGTCGGCCGGGACACGCTCAAGGGCTACAACGTCAACTCGATCGCCCTGCAGGTCCCGAGCGAGGCGCTCGTCCAGTCCAAGGACCAGCCGATCGTCGGCATCTGGTCGACGACCCAGCGCCAGGGCGCCGACGGCCAGTACCACCAGGTGTCGCGCCTCGGCATGCCGCTGGTGAACGAGGTCGTCAACCCCATCGGCGACAAGGACAAGTTCAACGCGTCCTCGCCGGTGGACGACGCGCAGTTCCTGAAGAACGTCACCGAGCCGGAGCTGCCCAAGCTCATCGAGGCGATCTACAAGATCCCGGCGCCGGCCGAGCCGCGCAACGACCTCGTCGACGTCTTCCTCAAGGGTGTCGAGGGCCTCAACCAGCCGCCGCACGTGACGCCTTCGGAGCAGCTGCGCCTCAACACCTCGATCGAGCCCACCAAGAAGCCGAAGCGGCTCGGTGTGCTGGACGGTGACAACCAGGGCTTCCCGAACGGACGCCGGCTCACCGACGACGTGATCGACATCGCGCTGCAGGTGGTCGAGGGCGAGCTGGTCGACGCCCCGAACGACCTGGGTGACGCGGTCGACAAGAACGACAAGAAGTTCGGCAAGTCCTTCCCGTACGTCGGTCTGCCGACGGCCGGTTCGCGCGGCAAGACCGTCAAGGGCAACACCACGAACAACGTCCGCAGCGCGCTCGGCGGCGGTGTCGAGAGCGGCACCGACGACACCACGCTGATCGCCGCCTCGGCGGGTGCCGGCGCTGCCGGTGTCCTGCTGATCGGCTCGGGCCTGCTGTGGTGGCGCCGTCGGAACGACCGCGCCTACTACTAGGCCGACCCGCCTGCGGCCAGGCCCTCCGCCGACCCGCAGGCAGCCCGACCGGGCCCTCCCCCATGGGGCCCGGTCCCCGTGACCGGCGCGGCCCGCTCGTATCCATCCCCCACGGCGCGGGCCGCGCCCCATGACCGTCACAGCACGTCTCGATCACCGCACTCGGCAAGGATGTTGAGGAGAGGGCATGTCCTCGGGTACGAACGACAGCGCGCCGCAGAACGGGCGTCCGCGTCCCGACGAGGGGACTCCCGAGACCGACGTCCCCGACCTCGCGGTCACCGGGTCGGACACCGGGTCCGCTGCCGAGACCGGCTCCGGTTCCGGAGCCGGCGCGTCCGGGCCGACGTCCGACGCGGTGGACAGCCCCGGGTCCGCGTCCGAAGCCCCCCGCACTTCCGGCCTCGGCCCCGAAGCCGGTGCCGGGGACGGCGCCGAAGCCGGAGGCGACGTCGTCGAGTCCGGTCTCGCGGCGAGGAGCGAGGCCGGACCGGAACCCGCTCCGGGAGCTGGGCACGGTACCGATGCCGGTGCCGGGCGCAGCCGTCGGCCCGCGCCCGAGTCGGCCCGGCGGCGGCTGGTGCGGGTCACCGCGTGCGCGGTGGCGCTGGCCGTCGCGTTCACCGGGTTCGCCGTGGCGCTCGGGGCCAAGGACGACGACCGGACGGTCGCCATGTCGTCCTCGCCGGGGGTCTCGGCGGCGCAGCTCGCCGGGGGCGACCTCGACACGGCGGTCGAGCGGTTGCAGACCCATCTCAAGGAACAGCCCAAGGACTTCGGCTCCTGGTCCACCCTCGGCCTCGCCTATGTGGAACAGGCCCGGGTGAAGGGCGACCCGTCCCGCTACCCGCAGGCCGAGAAGGCGCTGGAGCGCTCGCTGAAGCTGCGGCCGGACAACGACCCGGCGCTCGCCGGCCTCGCCGCGCTCGCCGCCGCCCGCCACGAGTTCGAGGACGCCCTGCGCTACGCGGACAAGGCGCTCAAGGAGAACCCGTACAGCGAGCGGGCGTTGTGCAGCCGCGTCGACGCGCTGGTCGAACTCGGCCGCTACGACGACGCGTTGAAGGCCGTGAAGCTCGCCGACACCCGCCGCCCCGGCATCCCCGTCTTCACCCGGTACGCCTATGTGTACGAGCTGCGCGGCGATGTGAAGACCGCCCGGCGCGTCCTGGAACGGGCCCTCGACTCGGCGGCCACCCGGGGCGACATCGCCTACGTGGCCACCCAGCTCGGCCAACTCGCCTGGAAGCAGGGCGACTACAAGACCTCGCTCGACCACTACGCCCGCGCCCTCGGCGCCGACGACACCTACCTCCCCGCCCTGGAGGGCCGCGCCCGCGCCCAGGCCGCGAGCGGCGACGGCGCGGAGGCGATCCGCGGCCTGGAGCAGGTCGTGTCCTCCTACCCGCTGCCCGGCCCCTTGGTCGTACTCGGCGAGCTGTACGAGGCGAAGGGCGACAAGACGCGGGCGGGCGACCAGTACGCACTGGTGGACGCCTACACCGCCATCGCCCGCGCCAACGGCGTCAACGCCGACCTCGACACCGCGCTCGCCGCCGCCGACCACGGCGACACCAAGGCCGCGCTGCGCGCCGCCGAGGCCGAGTGGAAGCGCCGGGAGACGGTCCACACGGCGGACGCCCTCGCCTGGGCCCTGCACGTCAACGGCCGCGACGACGAGGCCCTGCCGTACGCCCGCCGCGCCACCGCCACCGGGTACAAGGACGCCACGTTCCTGTACCACCGGGGGATGGTCGAGTACGCGGCCGGCGACAAGAAGGAGGCCCGTGCCTCCCTCAAGGCGGCGCTCGACCTCAACGCCGGCTTCTCGCCGCTCGGCGCGGCGCAGGCCCGGAAGACCCTCAAGGCACTGCAGGCTCAGGAGACCGCCAAGTGATCTCATCCCGGCGCGTGTTCGCCTCCGGCACGGCGGTCCTGGTGGCCGCCTGCGCGCTCGTCCTCGGCCCCGCCCAGGCCGCAAGCGCCCATCCGCTCGGCAACTTCACCGTCAACCGGTACGACGGCCTGGTCGCCGCCCCCGGAGAGCTGAGGATCTTCCATGTGGAGGACCTCGCGGAGATCCCGGCGACCCAGGCCGCGCCCGCCATCAAGCGGCAGGGCAAGGAGAGCTGGGCCGAAGCGCGGTGCGAGAAGGCCGCCGAGGGCAGTGAGGTCACCGTCGACGGGAGCGCCGTCGAGGTGGCGCTGAAGTCGAGCCGCGCCGAGGAACGGCCGGGCCAGGCGGGGCTGAAGACCCTGCGGGTGGAGTGCCGGCTGACGGCCGCGCTGCCGGACCGGGCCGCCGACGTGGGCTTCCACGCGGCCGTGGACTCCGGGCCCGGCTGGCGCGAGGTCACCGCGCGGGGCGACCGGACGACCCTGACCGGGTCGGATGTGCCGGAGGAGTCGGTCTCGAACCAACTCACCGAGTACCCGGCGGAGTTGCTGCAGTCGCCGGAGGACACGGCGAAGGCCTCCCTCCAGGTGGAGCCCGGTGGTCCCGCGCTGGCCGAGCAGGAGGGCGCGGCGCCGGGCGCCTCGATCCTGCCGCGCGGCGCGGACCGCTGGACCAGGGCCCTCGACGACCTGGTCTCCAGCCAGGACCTCACCCTCGGCTTCGGCGCCCTGGCCTTCGGGATCGCCATGTTCCTGGGCGCCATGCACGCGCTCGGCCCCGGCCACGGCAAGACCCTGATGGCCGCGACGGCCGCCGCGCGCGACCGGGCCCGGATGCGCGACGTCCTGCCCATGGCCGCGTCGGTGACGGTCACCCACACCCTGGGCGTCGTCGCCCTCGGCCTCCTCGTGCTGGCCGGTTCCGCCGCCGCCCCGTCCGTGATCACCTGGCTGGGCATCGCGAGCGGCCTGTTCGTGATGGGCGCGGGCGTCACCCTGGCCCGCCGCGCCTGGCTGAACCGCAAGCTGGCCCTCACCCACGCGACCGCGCACAAGCACGGGCACGGGCACACCCATGACCACGACCACGACCACGACCACGACCACGAAGAGGGTCATCACCACCACGACCACAGCCACGACCACAGCCACGGCGACGGGCACACCCACACGCACGAGCACACGCCCGAGCCCAGTCGCGAACTCGTCCTCGCCCAGGCCACCGCGCACACCCACGCGTCGGTCGCGACCCACACCCACGACCACAAGACGGCCGAATCCCACGACCACGACCACGACCACGACCACCCCCACGGGCACGGGCACGGGCACCACAGCCACGACCACGACGACGCCCCCGCCCAGAAGCGCTCCCTCTTCGGCGGCGGCGTCACGCACACCCACGGCGGCTTCACGCACACGCACCCCACCGCACCCACGCTGCGCGGCACGATCCTGCTCGGTTTCGCGGGCGGCATGGTGCCGAGCCCGTCGGCCGTGGTCGTGCTGGTCGGCGCGGCGGCGCTGGGCAAGGCGTGGTTCGGGCTGCTGCTCGTGCTGGCGTACGGCATCGGGCTGGCGCTCACGCTGACGGCGGCCGGGTACGCCGTGGTGAAGGCGGGCGGCTGGGTGACGCGGGTGATGGACCGGGGCGAGGGCCGGCTCGGCGGGCCGACGGCCGCGCTGGTGCGCAGGACCGTACCGCTGGCGTCGGCCCTGCTGGTCGTCGCGCTCGGGGCCGTACTGGTGGTCAGGGGGGCAACATCCGCACTCGTCTGAGCTACTTTGGGGAAGAATCACACGAAGTGCGGATACGAGTGACGGGGGATGGCCGTGTCCGAAGAACCCGGCGGTGAACGTGTGATCGCGGGCCGCTACCGGCTGCTGACCCCGCTGGGCGAGGGCGGCATGGGCACGGTGTGGCGGGCCCGTGACGAGGTGCTGCACCGCGAGGTCGCCGTCAAGGAGGTGCGGGCGCCGGGCGGGATCTCGGTGTCCGACGTCGAGCGGATGTACGCCCGGCTGGAGCGGGAGGCGTGGGCGGCGGCCCGGGTCGCCAACCGCAATGTCGTCACGGTGTACGACGTGGCCATGGAGGACGGCCGCCCGTGGATCGTGATGGAGCTGGTGCGCGGGCTGTCGCTGGCCGATCTCCTGGACGCCGAGGGCCCGTTGTCCCCGCAGCGCGCCGCGCACGTCGGTGCCGAGGTGCTCTCCGCGCTGCGTGCCGCGCACGAGGCGGGGGTGCTGCACCGGGATGTGAAACCGGCCAATGTGCTGTTGTCCAACGACGACCGGGTCGTCCTCACCGACTTCGGTATCGCCACGGTCGAGGGCAGTTCCGCGCTCACGATGACCGGCGAGGTGATCGGCTCTCCCGAGTTCCTGGCCCCGGAGCGCGCGCTCGGCCGGGCGTTCGGCCCCGAGTCGGACCTGTGGTCGCTCGGTGTGCTGCTGTACGCGGCGGTCGAGGGCAACTCTCCCTTCCGGCAGAACACCCCGCTGAGCACCCTGCGCGCGGTCGTGGACGAGGAGTTGCCGCCGCCGCACCGCGCCGGGCCGCTGGCCCCGGTGATCGAGGGGCTGCTGCGCAAGGATCCGGCCGAGCGGATCCCCGCCGAGCAGGCCGAGCGGGACCTGCGGATCATCGCCGCCGGTGGCACCCCGCACGCGGCCACCACGGGCCCGTACAGCCCCACGGTGGCGGCCTTCCCGGCCGCGGGCGGGAGGACGGACCCGGAACCGGACTTGAACCGGTACGGGCCGCCGACGCCGCCCCGGCCCACCCCTGCCGTCACCCACCCCTCTGCGGTGCCGGCCCGCGGGACCGGGCGCAACCGCCGGGCCCTGGTCTTCCTGGTCGCCGGTATCGCGGCGATCGCCTTCGCCATCGCGGGGCTGACGTACACCCTGGTCAACCGTGACGACGGTGGGAACGACGGCAACCCCACCAACGGCACGGGCACGGTGGGCGGTACGAGCGAGCGGACCGGTGACGGCGGTACGGGCGAGGAGCCGGGCGGCGAGGAGACGAGCGCCGACGAGGAGACGCCGTCCAGGACGCCCGACGAGGAGGAGCCGACCACGAAGGCGCCCGAGCAGTCGGTCGCGGTGACGGTGGAGGGCGCGAACACGGACTACTCCGGGGCCTGTCCGCCGGCGGAGGGCGAGGTGCCCACGTTCACCGCGACGTTCACCGTGGGCAGCGTCCCCGTGGACGTCGACTACCGGTGGGTGGCGAAGGACGGCGAGGTCGAGGACGAGGGCTGGAAGACCCTGTCGTTCGGGGCCGGAGGCGGGAAGACCAAGCAGGACCGGGTCGTCGTCTCGACGAACGGCAGCTACTCGGACGAGATCAGTGTCGAGGTCCGCGGGCCGGTGGAGGTGACGTCCAACTCCGTCGCGTTCTCGGTGACGTGCGAGACGGAGGCCCCGGCCACGGGCGGGACCTCCTCCTCCGACGACGGGGAGAACCTCGAGTACGACGACTCCGGCGCCGACTACGACGACGAGGCCGGAGCGCCGTACGGGACCGAGGCCGTCAGGCCGCGCTTCTGAACACCGGCAGATAGCCGCCCGACTGGCCCGCGGCCTTCGGGTGGTACGACTCGCCGACGTTGAGCAGGTTGAGGCTGTGCAGCCACGCGCTGCCCGAGCACAGTTCGTGCCCGGTGAACGCGGAGCGGACGTCGCCGAAGGTGAACCCGTGGTCGGCGGCGCGTTTGGCGATCGCGGTGTTCAGGTAGTCCGCCGCGTTGTTGATGGCGGACCGCTTGGCCTGGGAGAGGCCGGGGCAGACGCCGCCGAGCTGGTAGAAGCGGGGGTAGCCGAGCACCACCACATGGGCGGCGGGTGCCTTCGCGCTGATCGCCGAGTAGACCTGGTCGAGGCGGCCGGGGAGCGTGGAGTCGACGTACGCCTTCGCCGTGTTGATGCGGGAGACACAGGCGCTGTCGGACTGCAGGACGCAGGTGGTCATGACGTCGGCGAAGCCGGCGTCGTTGCCGCCGACGGAGACGGAGACCAGCCCCGTGCCCGCGCCGAGCGGCCCGAGTTGACTCGCCAGAACATCACCCGTTCGGGCGCCCGAGCAGGCCGTGAAGGCGAAGGACGAGGGGGCGTTGGCGGCCGCCCAGAGGTAGGGGTAGGCCTTCGTGCTGCGCTTGCAGTCGCCGCTGGAGGAGAGGTAGCTCCCCGCGCCGACCCCCGAGGAGTAGGAGTCGCCGAGCGCCACATAGCCGGTGGCGGCGGCCTGTTGGGACGCCTCGGCCGTCGCGGCCCCGGTGAGGGCGGCGCCGGCGGCGAGGAGGAGTGAGGTCATGTATGCCGCAAGTCGGGAACGTCTCATGGAACCTCCCTTTAGCAGGATCTCTGCCTCAACCGTCGTAGCAACTACACGTGTTGATCGGAAGTGTTCATGTCAATACTTTCCCGTCCGCAAGGGGTCGTACCCACCGCGTTCTCCTCGCGTTCGATTTCGGGTGTGTGACAGAAACATGACAACACCTCAACTCTCTTGAGCCGCACCGGCGGATCACCGAGTCTGCTTACAGCCGTGAGCGGAACGCGACGTTCCCGGTCGTGTGTGCGATCTCGCACGCACCCCCCACAGACGCGCGCCCCACCCATGGCGTGCGCCGCCTATGAGGAGGAACACCTCGTAATGGCACACCTGCGTATCAAGAACATCCGGCTCGCCACTGTCACCACCCTGGCGACCGCCGCCCTGCTCGGCGGCCTCACCGCACTCCCCGCCCAGGCCGCCCCGGCCGAGGGCAAGGTGCTCGCGGCCGACTCCCCCACCGCGATCAAGGACAGCTACATCGTCACGCTCAAGAAGAGCGCGGGCCTCAAGGCCGCGTCGAGCGCGGGCAAGGACCTGGTCGAGGAGTACGGCGGCTCGGTGAAGCGGACCTTCAGGACCGCGCTCAACGGCTACTCGGCCGAGCTGTCCGCCACCGAGGCGAAGAGACTGGCGGCCGACCCGGCGGTCGCCTCCGTGGAGCAGAACCAGATCTTCACGGCCGACGCCACCCAGACCAACGCCCCCTGGGGTCTGGACCGCTCCGACCAGGCGTCGCTGCCCCTCTCCGGCACCTACACCTACCCGGACAGCGCGGGCGGCGGGGTCACCGCGTACGTCATCGACACCGGCGTACGCATCTCGCACGCGCAGTTCGGCGGCCGGGCGGTCAACGGCTACGACGCCGTCGACGGGGACACCGTGGCCCAGGACGGCAACGGCCACGGCACGCACGTCGCCTCCACCATCGCGGGCTCGACCTACGGCATCGCCAAGTCGGCGAGGATCGTGGCCGTGCGCGTGCTCAACAACGCCGGCTCGGGCACCACGGCCGGGGTCGTCGCGGGCATCGACTGGGTGACCGCGAACCACAGCGGCCCCTCCGTCGCCAACATGTCCCTCGGCGGCGGTGCCTCCACCGCGCTCGACACGGCCGTGGCCAACTCCATAGCCAGCGGGGTCACCTACGCGGTCGCGGCCGGCAACAGCAACGCCAACGCCTCCTCGTACTCCCCGGCCCGTGTCGCCTCGGCGATCACGGTCGGCGCCACCACCAACACGGACGCGCGGGCGAGCTACTCCAACTACGGTTCGATCCTGGACATCTTCGCCCCGGGCTCGTCGATCACGGCCGGCTGGTACACCAGCGACACCGCGACCAACACCATCTCGGGCACCTCGATGGCCACCCCGCACGTCGCGGGCGCGGCCGCGGTCTACCTGGCCGGCCACACCTCGGCCACCCCGGCCCAGGTCGCCACGGCCCTGACCGGCGGTGCCGTCACCGGCAAGGTCACCGGCCCCGGCACCGGCTCCCCGAACCGTCTGCTGCAGATCGTCCCGTGACACCGGACGGCCGCCCGACCGTCCGACTGTGAACGGAGGTTTCCCTGGAGGCGCGGGTCGCCTCCAGGGAAGCTTTTTATGAGGCGGCGCATTCCTTTGCCGTCGCATTACGAAAAGGGCCGCCGTCATGTTCCGCGTCTTGACTCCCCCGCGCCCGCTGAGCGACATTGAAGCCCGGCATCCGGCGCTTCAGGGGGCAAAGTCGCCAATGCAGACCTTGGGTATCAAGCCATCTTTGTCAGGCGGTGGCGGGCCACTGCTGGCGGGTGTGGCCGCGGCCGTGGCGGGGGTCGGCGCGGCGCTCGCGTTCGCCGGCTCGGACTCGGTGCTGCGCGGCCCGTTCACCCTGTTCTTCCTCCTCGTGGCGCCAGGGGCCGCCATCGGTGCCGTACTGCGCGGACTGGAGCCGTTCGGCCGGATCGTGACGTCCCTCGCGGGCGCGGTCGCGGTGAACCTCCTCGTCGCCCAGGGCATGATCGCCACCCACTCGTGGTCGATGACCGGTGGGATCACGGCCGTGACCGTGATCAGTTCGCTCGTCCTCCTGCCGAGTCTGGTACGGCTCATGCGCGGCCGTACGGAGAGAAGACGGACCTGAGACGTGGACATCAGTGTGTACCGCCCCGGCGAACTGACCGCCGCCGACCGGGCGGCCTGGACCGCTTTGCAGTCGAAGGCCCATCTCCATGGCGCGCCGGAGCTGGCGAACCCGTTCCTGTCCCCGGAGTTCGCGCTCGCGGTGGGCCGCTGCCGGCGCGGGGTGCGGATCGCGGTCGTCCGGGAGGGCGGCGAACCGGCGGCCTTCTTCCCGTACCAGAGAACCCCGGTCGGGGTGGGCAGAGCCATAGGTCTCGGCCTCTCCGACTGCCAGGGCGTGGTCCACCGTCCCGGATTCACCTGGGACGCCCAGGAGCTGCTGCGGGCCTGCGGGCTCGCGGTGTGGGAGTTCGACCATCTCGCGGAGGGCCAGACCCCGTTCGGCGCGCACATCACCGACAGCTTCCCGTCGCCCGTCATGGACCTGGAGCAGGGCTACGAGGCCTATCTCGGCCAATTGCGCGCCCGCTCACCGAAGTTCGTCCGCTCGACGTTCGCCAAGGAGCGCAGGCTCGGCCGCGCGGTGAGCGAGGTGCGCTATGTGCACGACGAACGCGACCCGGCGGCCCTGCGCACGCTGATGGCCTGGAAGTCGGCGCAGTACCGCAGGACGGGTCGCAGCGACCGCTTCGCGCACCCGTGGATCACCCGGCTGGTGCACCGGCTCTTCCACACCCGCTCCGAATCCTTCGCTGGCCAGCTGTCCGTGCTGTACGCGGACGGAAAGCCGGCCGCGGCTCATTTCGGGCTGCGCTCCGAGCGGGTGCTGACATGCTGGTTCCCGGCGTACGACCCGGCGTTCGCGCGGTTCTCGCCGGGCCTGCTGCTGCATCTGCACATGGCCGAGGAGGGCGCCGCCGACGGCATCGCCTACCTGGATCTGGGCCGGGGGCAGAAGCAGTACAAGGATTCCCTGAAGACCCGGGAGATCTCCGTGTCGGAGGGGTGGGTCACCCGGCGTCATCCGGTGGCCCTCGGTCACCGGGCCCGTCGGGCACCGGTCCGGGCGCTGCGCAATGTGGTGCTGGCGCGACCGGAGTTGTTCGAACCGGCGGACCGACTGCTGAAGCGGTTGGGAAGTATCCGGTCGGGAGGTCAGGTAACGGACACATCAACAAAAACGTGAGGCCTCGTAGTAGGTCTTGCCATACGGGTTCAACCATCAATACCGTCTTACATCGTTGTACATCAACCCGCATCGGTCCGTCAGCACATGCTCCTAGGGGAGGGCTCAAGGGGCGCGGCGGTCCCGGCGCGGGGCGCGGTAGGGGGGTGCCGTGCTCGGTGACCGCATCGTTTACCGAGTCGTGCCGCGCGACCGACTGCCGAGTCGCGACAGTCGGCCGGCTTTGCCAGCTCACCCGGCGTGCACGGAGATCGACTTCGCCATGCCGTGAGTGAGAACCCCCCTTTCGAACCGGACAACATGCCGAACCACCCAGGGGCGGGTGGTTCACCGGACGAGAGGGACCAGACTCATGAGCTCAGTTCTGCGCCCGGCCATACCCGAACCGGTCACCTACCGGCCGATCACCGATCACCTGGCCATCGCGCCACCGGTGAGTGTGGTGATACCGGCCATGAACGAGGCGGAGAATCTTCCGTACGTCTTCAAGACGCTGCCGGGCTGGATCCACGAAGTGGTCCTGGTCGACGGCAACTCCACCGACGACACCGTCGGGGTGGCCCGGGAACTGTGGCCGGACGTCAAGGTCGTCCCGCAGCAGGGCAAGGGCAAGGGGGACGCCCTGATCACCGGCTTCGAGGCCTGCACCGGTGACATCATCGTGATGGTCGACGCGGACGGCTCGGCCGACGGGCACGAGATCGTCTCCTACGTCTCCGCGCTCGTCTCGGGCGCCGACTTCGCCAAGGGCTCCCGCTTCGCCAACGGCGGCGGCACCGACGACATGACCCTGATCCGCAAGCTCGGCAACTGGGCGCTGTGCACCACCGTGAACCGCAAGTTCGGCGCCCGCTACACCGACCTGTGCTACGGCTACAACGCGTTCTGGCGGCACTGCCTGGACAAGATCGACCTCGACTGCACCGGCTTCGAGGTGGAGACCCTGATGAACATCCGGGTCGTCAAGGCGGGCCTGAAGGTGCAGGAGATCCCGAGCCACGAGTATCTGCGCATCCACGGCGCGAGCAATCTGCGGGCCGTCCGCGACGGACTGCGGGTGCTGAGGGTGATCCTGAAGGAGCGCTCCAACCGGCGTGCGCTGCGCCGCCGTTCGCACGCCACGACGCTCACCGCCGGCCGGGGAGAGTCGTCTTGAGCGAGCCGGCCGTCTCGGTCGTGGTCTGTGTGTACACCGAGGACCGCTGGGAGGACATCCTCGCGGCGGTCGCCTCGGTGCGCGCCCAGTCCCGGCCGGCCCTGGAGACGCTTGTGGTGGTGGACCACAACCAGGCCCTGCTGGAGCGTCTCACCGGGGAGTACAAAGAGGTCGACGAGGTGCGGGTGCTCGCCAACGCGGGCCCCCGCGGGCTGTCCGCCGGCCGCAACACGGGCATCGCCGCGTCGTACGGGGAGATCATCGCCTTCCTCGACGACGACGCGGTCGCCGAGCGCGACTGGCTGCGCTGGTTCGCCGAGGGGTACACCGATCCCCGGGTGATGGCCGTCGGCGGCCGTACGGTGCCCGTGTGGGCGTCCGGCCGCCGCCCGGTCTGGTTCCCCGAGGAGTTCGACTGGGTGGTGGGCTGCGCGTACAAGGGCCTGCCGGGCGGGGTCGCCGAGGTCCGCAACGTCCTCGGCGGCAACGCCTCGTTCCGCCGCGCCGCCTTCGACGCGGCCGGGGGCTTCGCCACCGGCATCGGCCGGGACGGGAACCGGCGCCCGCTGGGCGGCGAGGAGACGGAGCTGTGCATCCGGCTCTCCCGGGCCCGGCCGGACGCGGTGCTGCTGCTCGACGACCGGGCGGTCATCCACCACCGGGTGCCCGGCGCACGGGAGCGCTTCGCGTACTTCCGCACCCGCACCTACGCCGAGGGCCTGTCGAAGGCGCTGGTGGCCCGGAGCGTCGGCGCGGGCAAGGGGCTGGAGTCGGAACGCCGGTACACCACGCGGGTGCTGCCCGCCGGGGTGGCGCGCGGGCTGCGGGACGCGCTGCTCGGCCGCGCGGGGGGCGCGGGACGTGCGGGCGCGATCGTCACGGGGGTGGCGGCGGCGGCCGGGGGGTACGTTGTCGGGAGCGTCCGGGCCCGCAGGGGCGAGGTCACGTTCTCGGTGGGCGAGATCCCGGGCGGCGGTGCGGGCGGCAAGGGGGGCGAGGGGGGCTCGTCATGACGGACACGACCGAGGCGGCGGGGGCGACCGGGACTCCGGGGGCGGCACCGGGAGCCGTACCGATCCTGATGTACCACGCGGTGTCCACCGCGCCGAACGACGCCACCAGAGAGCTGTCGGTGTCCCCGGAGGCCTTCGCGGAGCAGATGGCGCTCGTCGACGACCTGGGGTACACCCCGGTCGACACGGCGGCCCTGGCGGCGGGCTGGCGGCTCGGCCGCCCGCTCCCGGCCCGGCCCGTCCTGGTCACCTTCGACGACGGCTACGCGGGCGTGCACCGGCACGCCCTTCCCGTCCTCGTCAAACACGGCTTCGCGGCCTCCCTGTTCGTCACCACCGGCTGGATCGAGGGGCCGTACGACAACGGCGAGGCCCTCGACGCCATGCTCGACTGGGACCAGGTCCGCGAACTCGCCGACAACGGGGTGGAGATCGGCGGGCACAGCCACACCCATCCGCAGCTCGACATGCTCGACGACGACCGGCTCCGCTTCGAGCTGCGGCGCTGCCGGCAGGTCGTCGCCGACGAACTGGGCACCCGGCCCGTCTCCTTCGCCTACCCGTACGGCTACTCCAGCCGCCGGGTGCGCGTGGCGGTCCGGGAGACGGGGTTCGCCCAGTCGCTGGCGGTCGGCAACGCGCTGGCCCGGCGGGCGCAGGGCCCGTACGCGCTGCGGCGGGTGACCGTACGGCGCTCCACCGGGCTCGCCGAGTTCGAACAGCTCATCGAGGGCCGCGCGATCGCCCGCAACTTCGCCCGGGACCGTGCCCTGACCAAGGGGTACGCCATGGTCCGAAGAGCACGACAGGTCCGGAAGGCCATCCGCTCCCGTGTCTGACACGACCACCACCACGGCACACCAGGCCGAGGACACCACGACCGAGGAGACCGGGCGCAGGCCCGGCTCCGGCCGCAGGCTGCGGCTGCCCGGACTGGGCCGGGGAGCGGGGGGCGACCAGCTGTTCCGCAACGCCTACGCCCTGATGCTGAACACCGGTATCTCGGCCGTGCTGGGACTCGGCTTCTGGCTGGCCGCCGCCCGGTACTACACCGAGGCGTCGGTCGGGCAGGGCTCCGCCGCGATCGCCGCGATGAAGCTCCTCGCCGGGCTCACCGCGCTGACGCTGACGGGGGCGCTGGCCCGGTTCATCCCGGTCGCGGGCCGGGACACCGGCCGGCTGATCTTCCGTACGTACGCGGGCAGCGCGGTGGTCGTGGCGCTCGCGGCGGGGCTGTTCCTGCTGACGCTGGGGCTGTGGGGGTCGTCGTACAGCTTTCTGCACGATCCGCTCTACGCCGTGTTCTTCGTGCTCGCGGTGGTCGCCTGGTCGACGCTGACGCTCCAGGACGGGGTGCTCACCGGGCTGCGCAGCGCGGTGTGGGTGCCGGTCGGCAACACCGTCTTCTCGGCGGTGAAGCTGGTGCTGCTGGTGGTGTTCGCCGCCGCGGTCCCGACCATGGGCGTCTTCGTGTCCTGGGTCGCGGCGATCGCGATGTCCGTGCTGCCGCTGGGCTGGCTGGTGTTCCGGCGGCTGATCCCGGCCCATGCGAAGGCCACCGCGGACCACGCGCGTCCCCCGTCGCTCAGGGAGATCGGCCGCTTCCTCGCCGGCGACTACACGGGGTCCCTCTTCTCGCTGGCCGTGGTCTATCTGGTGCCGGTGATCGTGGCCGCCCAGGTCAGCTCCGCCGACAACGCGTACTTCTACATCACCACCACCATCGGCGGCACGGTCAATCTGCTCGCCATCAACATGGGCGCCTCGCTGACCGTCGAGGGCGCGCACGATCCGGCCCGCCTCGCGGCCAACACCCGGGCCGCGCTGAAGCGGATGGCCAGGATCATGCTCCCGGTCTGCGGGGTGCTGTTCTTCGGGGCGCCCTGGATCCTGGCCGTCTTCGGGCAGGGCTACGCGGACGCGGCGACCCCGCTGCTGCGCTGGTTCGCGGTCGGCGCGCTGCTGCGGGTCGTGATGGAGACGTACTTCGCGGTGCTGCGCGCGCAGAGCCGTACCGCCGGACTCGCCTGGCTGCAGGGCCTGTTGTGCGCCCTGGTCCTCGGTCTGACGCTGGTGCTGCTCCCCCGGATGGGCCTGACCGGCGCGGGCGTCGCCGAGATCTCCAGCCTCGCGGTGATCGTGCTGATCGCCGCGCCCCGGCTGTACCGCGTCCTGCGCACGGCCGGGCCCGCCGAGGTGCCCCCCGGCACGGCACCGGACGGCGACCTCGCCGACCTGGGCCGGGTGGCCGCGGCCGCGCAGCGGCAGAGCGGAGCCTGGACCCGGCGCCTGGACTCCGACACCCTCGCGCTCGGCATCCATGTCGACTTCGACCATCTGGAACGCCGCCCGGACGTCCGGCCCGGCCCCGGCACCCCGCCCACCGGGACCGCCGCCCTGCGCAAGGACCACCGGCCGGCCTGGGCCCAGGACCGGCCGACCCGTCCGCTCACCGCGCTGCCTTCGGTGGGCCTGCCGGTGGAGGACCGCGAGCCCGGCTCGGAGTCCTCGCTGGGCCCGGCGGAGGTCCCGGAGGTGGACGCGCCGTTCGAGAAGGAGACACCCTCGACATCCCCGGCCCCGGAGGCGCCGTCCCCCGTGTCGTCCGTCCCGCAGGCGCCGTCCGCCGTGCCGTCCGCCCCGGAGCCGCCGCAGGCGCCCCGGGTGCCCCTGCGTGAACGGCTGCTGCCGCACCCCACGGTCACCGGTGTGGTCCTCGGCCTCCTGCTGACGGCCGCGCTGCTGCTCTACTGGGTGCCCGCGCTGGCGCTGGACGACGCCGATCTGGACCGGATGGGCGGGCTCGGTCTGATCTCCGTGCTGCCCGTGCCGACCCTGGCCGGGGCGGCGCTGCTGGCCGTGGTGTTCGCCGCGCTGCTGTGGCCGGCCCGTGAACACCGCGGACTGCTGCTGATCACGCTGCTGGCCACCGTGTTCTCGCTGCACGCGCTCCCGGCCGTGATCGAGACCGAGCCCCGCTTCGCCACCGCCTGGCAGCATCTGGGCTTCATCGACTACATCGACCGCACCGGCACGGCCGTACCCGACCTGGACGCCCGCTGGAGCTGGCCCGGCTTCTTCGCGGCGGCCGCGTTCGTCGCCGAGGCCTGCGGGATCACCGACTTCACCGAGATCATCCGCTGGTGGCCGACGGCGATCCAACTCCTCTACCTGGCCCCGATGTTCCTCCTCGCCCGCCATATGCGGGCGAGCTGGCGCGCCAAGTGGACCGGCGTCTGGGTCTTCGTCCTCAGCGGCTGGGTGGGCCAGGACTACTTCTCCCCGCAGGGCTTCACCTACCTCCTCTACCTGGTCTTCGTCGCGATCCTGCTGGTCTGGTTCCGGGCCCCGCACATGCTGTGGGGCAAGGTGCGCCCCGGCGAGGCGGAGGTGGAACCGTCGGACCGCCGCCAGCGCGCGGTCCTGCTGACGGTCCTGATCGCCCTGTACGCGGCGACGGTCCCGGCCCACCAGCTGACCCCGTTCGTGATGCTGGGCGTCCTCGCGGTCCTCGTCCTGACCGGCCGCTCCGAACTGCGGGGCCTGCCCATCCTGTTCGCCGTGATGGTCGCCGTCTGGCTGGGCTATCTCGCCGAGCCGTACTGGTCGGGCCACTTCGACGAACTCTTCGGCGGGGTCGGCGGCGTCGGCGGCAATGTGACGTCCTCGGTCTCCGGCCGGATCGGCGAGGGCAGTTCGACGCACAAGCTCGTCCTCTACGCGCGCGTGGCCCTCGCCGGCACGGTCATGCTCGCGGCCTGCTACGGCTTCTGGCGCCGCCGTGGGAACAGGTACCGCGAACGCTCCCTGCTCGTCCTGACCTTCGTCCCGTTCCTGGGCTTCGGCATGCAGTCGTACGGCGGCGAGATGGCCCTGCGGGTCTTCATGTTCGCGCTGCCCGGCGCCGCGCTGCTGGCCGGGCTCGCCCTGTTCCCGCGCACCGGCGTCACCACCGAGGAACGCGACAAGGACCGGGTGAGCCTCGCCCCGCTGGCCGCCCTGGTCGCGGGCCTCCTCCTCATCGGCGGTTTCCTGGTCGCCCGCTGGGGCAACGAGCCCTTCGAGCGCGTCCGGCCGGGCGAGGTCGCCGCCATGGAGTACGTCTACGCCCACGACGACCCGACGGTTCGGCTGCTCTGGCTCAGCGACGACCCGGTGAACAACGTGACGCCCGCGATGCCGTGGGGCGCGCGGGACATGGAGAAGGTCGAGTACGTGCCGACGCTCGCACCGAGCGATCCGGTGCTGGTGTCCGGGGTGGTCAAGGCGCTGAAGGACGCGGGCGCCAACTCCTTCCTGATCATCAACCGCAGTCAGGTCGTCAACCTGCAGATGGACGCCGGCTACTCCAGGAACTGGGAGTCCCGGCTCGTCCGGAACCTCGACAAGCGCGCCGACCTCGAACAGGTCTTCTCCAACACCGACGCCACGATCTTCGCCCTGCGCGACCAGCCGGGCAGGGCCCCGGCACCCGACCCCGGCCCGATCGGCCCGCAGGTCACCTGGACGCCCTGGTCGGTGGTGGGCGGCCTGGCCGCGATCGCCCTGATCGTCCTGCTGAGCGTCCGCGAGATCGTACGGGTGGCGGTCCGCCCGAGCGTCCGCCAACTCCGCTGGCTGCAGAGCAGTTTCTGGTTCAGCCTGCCGCTGCTGGCCCTGCTGCTGGCGTCACTGGTGCAGCGCTTCGTGACGATGGGCTCGGGGTGACGGGCCCGCGGTGAGGGTCACCGCTTCAGCCACTTCACCTCGTACGCGGCCATGTCGAACTTCCGGCCGTCGATGTCGGCGCTGATCTTCCGGTCGAGGGTGTTGACGACGAGCACGGCCTCGTCGTCGGCCAGCACGCGCACGTTCGGCCTGTCGTCGGCGGCGACGGACACGGTTTCGTACGACGTCCCCGGCGGGAACTCCTCGCCGAACCGGGACAGCAGCCCGTACATGGGCAGCTCCCGTCCGCCGTCCCGCTTGTCGGTCGGGGTCCACAGGCACCCGGGGCACTCCCCGCTCTTCTCCTCCGGGTTCCAGTAGAACCCGGAGGTGGCGCCCCCCTTGGCCATGGCCATCAGCCCGGAGGCCTGGACGGCGACCCGCCGGTTCTCGGACCAGCCGTGCCGGTTGTCGTCGCCGTCGGCCGGCTCGACGTAGTACTCGGCCCACCACAGCGGCAGATCACCGGTCCGCTCCCGCACCCATTGGCTGACGGCCGTGAACTTGTCGGTGGCCGCGAACTCGTCGGGGATCAGCTCGTCGTCCTTGCTGTAACTGGACCCGTCGACCACCACGAAGTCCGCGCCGGCCTTGTTCTCGTCCCAGTAGTCGAAGGCGTCCAGCACCCGCTGGTCGATGGCGCCCCAGTCGCCCTTCAGCGACGTGGACGCGTCCTGCTTCTGCCGTGGGTCGAGGCTGTCCATCACCAGGTAGGGCCCGCCGACCATGATGTCCTCGTCGACCTTCTTCAGGGCCTTGTAGACGAGGTTGTACAGCTCGGTGTACCCCTCGTAGTCCCAGCGGGCCTCCGCGTTGTTCCAGAAGCCCTTGAACTCGTTCCAGACGATGAAGTGCCGTACGTCCGGGTACCGCTTGGCGACGGTCGCGGCGAGGGCGGCGTAGTCCGCGAAGTGTTCGGGCTCGGGCGCGGTCTCCAGGGCGGACTGGCTCCAGTCGGTCCGGTCCGCGCCCGCTCTGCCGCCCTTCATCCAGTCGGGCGCGCAGCACAGGGTGACCACGGGCGTGCCGCCGGTGGCACGGACGAAGTCGATGCGCCGGTCCATCTCCTCGAAGTCGTAACGCCCCTTCACCGGCTCGGGGTTGCCCGCGCCCCAGCCCATGATGTGCTGGAGCTGCGGCAGGGGCCGCTCACCGAGCCGCTTCTCGACGCGCTCGACGGCCAAGTCGCTGCCCTCGTCCGCGCTGTACTGGGTGTGGGTGAAGCCCCAGCCCACGTCGGGTCCGGTGTCCCCGGCGGGGGTGGCGGGCGTGCCGTGCACCTTGTCGCCGTCGGGCGAGGTGCCGGCGGTGCTGCCGCCGCTCCCGGGCAGGGTGCTGAGCAGGGTCACGACGATGGCCAGAACGGCCGCCCCCACGCCCGCGAGCGCGGTGAGCCGCCACCGCCGGTCCCCCGAATTCCACCCATGACGTCCCATCATGGGCAACAGTAACCGCGCGGACGGGTGGTGGGGGAGGTTCCGCCGGTGAACTCCCGGGCAATCGGAGCCACCGTGCGGCCGGGGCGCGCGGTCCCCGGCCGAACCGCCCGGCGCACGACGGAACAGCCCAAGGGGGACACAACCGGCGCACTACGGAAAGCGGATGCACGGGGAGCCTTCGGTGACGGATCATGGCGGCATGTCTGCCAACCCACACGACGCACTGCCGATCCGGCTCAACGTCGACGACAGCGACTCACCGTCCGATGTCGTCGACGCGCTGTTCCTCGGCCGTTTCGCGACGGGCGAGCAGCCGCACGCGCACGCGGCCAACATCGACCGGGTACGGTCCGGGGCCACCCTGCTCCCGCCGGGCGCCCGGGTGCTGCGCTCCGCGCGCGACGACGACCGCAGCGCGACCCTCGCCGAGGGCGACGGCTGGACCGTGCTGATCTCCCGCTGGAACCGCGGCGCCGACGTCACGGTCACCGCGACCAGCGCCGAGCTGGCGGAGAAGGTGCTCGGCCAGGCCACCGACGGCGCGGCCGACGAGCCCGAGCCGCAGCCGGAGAACGTGACCATGGGCTTCTGGTACGTCTCGCCGCGCCGGGGCCCGCACCGCACGACCCGGCAGATCTCGGCGGGCACCTGGGAGGAGGTCCGGCCGAACTACACGGCGCCGGTGGCGGACGCCATGGACCGGCTGATGAAGACGACCCCGGAGGACATCGCGGGCCGCCTCCTGCTGCTGCACGGCCCGCCCGGCACGGGCAAGACGTCCGCGCTGCGCACACTGGCGCGTTCCTGGCGGGACTGGTGCCAGGTCGACTGCGTCCTGGACCCCGAGCGGCTCTTCTCCGACGTCGGCTATCTCATGGACATCGCCATCGGTGAGGACGACTCCACGGGCAAGGGCCGCTGGCGGCTGCTCCTGCTGGAGGACTGCGACGAACTGATCCGCGGCGAGGCCAAGCACACGGCGGGCCAGGCGCTCTCCCGGCTGCTGAACCTCACGGACGGGCTGCTCGGCCAGGGCCGCAACGTCCTGGTGGGCGTCACCACCAACGAGGACCTGGAGCGGCTGCACCCCGCCGTGGTCCGCCCCGGCCGCTGCCTCGCCCGGATCGAGGTGGGCGCCCTGACCCGCGCCGAGGCGGTCGCCTGGCTGGGCACGGACGAGGGCGTGGGACGCGAGGGCGCGACCCTGGCCGAGCTGTACGCCCTGCGCCGCGGCACGTCCCCGACGTCGGTGCCGGAGCCGAGGGGCGGCGCGGACGCGGGCCTGTACCTGTAGCCGGGCCCGCCCCACCGCCTACTGCGCGTACGCGGCCCGCAGGGCGTCCCGGGCCGCCGCCAGCGCCTGCGCCTCGCTCAGCCCGAGACGGCGCACCCGCTCCGCGTACGCCCCCGCCGCGGCCGCCGCCTCCCGCTCCGCGGCGGAGCCGGCGGCCGCCACGAACGTCCCGTTGCGCCCCCGGGTCTCGATCACCCCGTCCGTCTCCAGCGCGCGGTACGCCTTGGCGACGGTGTTGGCCGCGAGGCCGAGCTGCTCGGCGAGCCCCCGTACCGTCGGCAGCCGGTACCCCACGGGCAGTGCGCCGGAGCGGGCCTGTTCCGAGATCTGGGCGCGCACCTGCTCGTAGGGCGCGCTCCCGTCCACGATGCGAATCTTCAAGGTCACGCGGCGATTGTCCCGTACCCGAGGGAAATTCGGAGGCAGCCCACCGTGCGCCCCGCGTACCGTGCGCACCCATGACATTGATCGTGCGCGACCTCCGCGCCGCCGATCGCGCCGACGCCGAGGCCTTCGCCGAGGTACGGCGCCGGGCCCTGCCCTTCCTGGTCGGCACCGCCGAGTCCGTGCTCCACGACGCCGCCCACGCGCGTCCCGAGGCCCACCATGGGCAGCTGGTCGCCGAGGTGGACGGCGAGGTGATCGGCACCGCGCAGCTGGGCATCGCCGACGACAGCCCCGTACCGGGCCAGGGCTGCCTGAACGTGTACGTGCACCCGGAGCACACGCACCGGGGCGCCGGCGGTCTGCTGGTGCGCGCCGCCGAGGAGCGGCTGACGACGGCGGGGGCGAGGCGGCTGCTGGCGTGGGTGCTCGACACCCCGGAGAACCGCGCGTTCGCCGAGCGGCGCGGCTACACCGCCGGCCGCACCGCGCACTTCCTCCGCCTGGACCTGGCCCACGGCGCGCTGCCCCCGCCGCGGACCCCGCCCCCGGGCGTGGAACTGCGGACGGCCGCCGACTTCGCCGACGATCCGCGCCCCTTGTTCGACCTGGACGCGGAGGCCTCGGCGGACGAACCGGGCGACCTCGACGCGGAGTTCGACGACTACGAGCTGTGGCTCGGGCAGACCTACCGGCACCCCCTGCTGGACCACGTCCTGAGCACGGTGGTCGTGGTGGACGGCACGCC
The DNA here is from genome assembly GCF_020010925.1 of Streptomyces griseiscabiei. NCBI lineage: Bacteria > Bacillati > Actinomycetota > Actinomycetes > Kitasatosporales > Streptomycetaceae > Streptomyces > Streptomyces griseiscabiei. The sequence goes on from NZ_JAGJBZ010000001.1 coordinate 3,163,358, forward strand.
CGCCGCGTTCACCGCGGTCCGTACGGACGACCGGGACCGCTACTTCACCGGGATGACGGGCACCGCCCGCGCCTTCCGGGGCCGGGGTCTGGCCAAGCTCGCCAAGAACGACTCCCTGCACCGCGCCCGCGCCGCCGGCCGCACGGAGGCGTTCACGGGCAACGACGCCGGCAACGAGCCGATGCTCGCGGTCAACACATGGTTCGGATACGAGATCTGCGCGACGGAGGTGCGGTATGTCCGGGAACTCGGCTGAGCCGGTGGTGGAGTTGGACGTCGTCCTGCATAAGGCGGGCCGTACGAAGATCCGTTACCCGGCGCGGCTGCTGAGCGACGACGGCACCCGGATCACGGTCCACGCCGCCTGGGCGACCGACGGCGTACGGGACTTCGGCTTCGTACGGTTCGGGCCCGGTGACGTCTTCACCGAGTACTACTGGCGCGACCGGTGGTACGCCGTGAAGGAGGTCCGGGACGCCCGGGGCACGCTGAAGGGCTGGTACTGCGACATCACCAGGCCCGCCACGCTCTCCGGCGGGGAACTCGTCGTCGAGGACCTCGACCTGGACCTGTGGCGCTCCGCCGACGGCAGGACCGTACTGCGGCTGGACGAGGACGAGTTCGAGGAGAGCGGGCTCGCGGCGAGAGATCCGGAGGCCGCGGCGGCGGCCGTCGCCGCCCTCGACGAACTGGAGGTGCTCGCCACCGTGGAGGGCGGCCTGGAGTCACTGCTGGCGTAGCCGGTCAGAGCCGCGCCACCACCGCGTACCGCTCGTCCTCGACCTCCCTCCCCCACAGCGCGGAGTCGCCCGTCAGCGGCACCACCTCCGCGTCGGACACCAGCGGTGCGAGCAGCCCGTACAGCCGCTCGGCGGGTATGCCCACCGGGCCGACCGTGCCCCACACCCCCTCGACCAGCACGAGCCGCCCCCCGGGCCGCAGCAGTCCGCACCAGCGGCGCAGGACGCGGCCCGGGTCGGGCAGGGTCCACAGCACATGGCGGACGAGGATCACGTCGAACCGCTCCTCCCCCACGGGCGGGGCCGCCGCGTCGCCGACGAGGAACACGGCGGGGTGCCCGGCGAGTTTGGCGCGGGCGAGGGCGACCATGGCCGCGGAGGTGTCGATCCCGGTCACCCGGTGCCCCTGCTCGGTCGCGAGGAGTGACAGGCTGCCGGTGCCGCAGCCCAGGTCGAGGACGTCGCGGGCGCGGTCCGGCAGCCAGTCCCGCAGCCGGGCCGCCCAGGCCGCCCGGACCGCGGGTTCTCGCAGGCCATGATCGGGTTCGTCGTCGAAGGAAGGGGCTTCCGCGTCCCAGTCGACGGGCTCCGGTGAGTCATCTGCCGCCGGTTTATTCGGTGTTCGAAGGGCTCGGGAGGTTTCGCCGTCGTCGATGTTGGTCATGCCGCCAGAGTGACACCTGCCACTGACAGTCCCGATGGTGACAGCCGCCACTGACAGAGCACGAACGATGAGTAACGCTCCCGGAACGGGTCTACCTCCGTGAAAACGCGGAACCCGGTAGACGCAAGGAGGCAGCCATGCGCCGTACGACCGTGCAGAAGCCCCTGAGGAAGTCCACGTCCCGCCGGGTGCGGGACGAGGCCGACGAACGCCCCGTCGAGCGCCGGGAAGTGCGAAAGGACATCGCGCGCACCTGGTGGCCGGACGGCTGAGCACTCGCGCCCCGGTCCGGGAGCACGCGCGCGTGGCACAGGAAACCGAATGACCCGCAGTCCCGCAGCCGTCCGCCCCGCCGCCCCGATCCGGGCGTCGGGGCGGACGGCCGCTTCGTCCGGCGTCAGGCGCCGGGCCGCGTCAGGGTGCGGTCCAGCAGATCCAGCAGCGCGGTCCAGTGGCGCTGCGTCGCCCCGGCGTCGTACGCGGCGGTGTCGGACTGGGTGTAGCCGTGCGAGGCGCCCGTGTAGACCTCGGTGCGGTGGCGGACCCCCGCCTCGGTGAGCGCCTTGTCGAGCAGGTCGATCTGTTCCGGCGGCAGGGACGGGTCCCCGTCGGCGTGCCCGAGGTACACCTCGCCGGTGATCCGGGCCGCCTCCAGGTGCGGGCTGTCCGGGTCGTCGGTGGCCAGGCGCCCGCCGTGGAAGCCGGCCACGGCGGCGACCCGCTCCGGGAAGGCACCGGCGGTGTACAGGGCCAGCCGGGCGCCCATGCAGTACCCGGTGATCCCGACCGGCCCGGCGGCGGCCCGCGGACTGTCGGCCAGCCACCGCAGATACGCCGCCGCGTCCCGCCGCGCGAGATCCGGCGTCAGCGTCAGCATGACCGGCAGGATCTGGTCCCACAGCTGCGGACGCGCGGCCGGGTCGATGAACTCGGGCAGGTCGAACACCGGGGTCCGGCCCGACCGGTGGAAGACGTTCGGCACGAGGACGGTGTACCCGGCACCGGCCAGCCGGTCGGCCATCGCCCGCAGATGCGGTCGCAGCCCGAACGCGTCCATGTAGAACAGGACCGCGGGATGCGCGCCGTCGTCGTCGGGGTGGACGAGGTAGGCGTCGGCGGTGCCGTCCTCGGTGGTGATGTCCACGGTCGTGCCGCGTACGGCGGTCATGCGCGGGTTCCCTTCTCTGCGACGGACTCGGACGGCACCCAGTCTCACGTACCGAGGTAAGAGCCGATCCTCCGGTCCCGTTCTGCGGGGGCGGCTTCTCAACGGGCGTTCCTCAGCCCTCGGTTAGCCCATCCTTAACGCCACCATAAGGATCGCGCGCACCCGCCCTCAGCAGGCGATTCCACGGTTTCTTGGGGCTAGCTTGCTGATCGACCCCGTCCCGAGGAGTGCCCGCCATGCCCGCTGCCCGCCGCAAGGCCACCGCGTCCGCCACCGCACGGGCCGTCGGCGCGGTCGGGGCGGTCACCGCCGTGCCCCTCGCCCTGACCGCGCTCGCCGCCGGGCCGGCCGCGGCGCACGGTTCGATGGGCGACCCGGTGAGCCGGGTGGCGCAGTGCTACGCGGAGGGCCCCGAGAGCCCTCGGTCGGCGGCCTGCGCGGCGGCGGTCGCGGCCGGCGGCACCCAGGCGCTCTACGACTGGAACGGCGTTCGGATCGGCGAGGCGGCCGGCCGCCACCGGGAGCTGATCCCGGACGGCGAGCTGTGCAGCGCGGGCAACGAGGCGTTCAAGGGCCTCGACCTGGCCCGCGCCGACTGGCCGGCGACGAGCGTGCGCGCCGGGTCGGCCACCTTCGGATACCGGGTGACGGCCCCGCACAAGGGCACCTTCGTGGTGTACGTCACCAAGCCCGGCCACGACCCGTCCCGGCCGCTCGCCTGGGACGACCTGGACCTCGCGCACCCGGTGGCGAAGGCCGTCGACCCGGCCGCGTCGGGCGGCTTCTACACGTTCTCCGGCACCCTCCCGCAGCGCTCCGGCAAGCATGTGCTGTACGCGGTGTGGCAGCGCTCGGACAGCCCGGAGGCGTTCTACTCCTGCTCGGACGTCTCCTTCGGCGGCGGCGGTACGGGCGGCAGCGCCGGCGGCGCCTCCGCGCCCTCCGAGGAGCAGATCGAGGACGGCGCCGACGAGTCGACCGTCGAGCACGGCGGCCACGGCGACGACGACGCGAGCACGACGACGGACCCGGCGCCGAACTCCTCGACGACCCCGAAGGCATCGGGGAAGCCGGCGGTGAAGGAGGCCGCCGGCCCGTCACCGACCGCGAAGTCGACGGCCGACGGACCGGCCTCGGGGGACGGGCTCGCGGAGCCCGCCGGTGGCAAGGAGGGCCTCGCCGACACGGGCGGCGACGCCGGGACCGCGTATCTGGCCCTCGGTGGCGCGGCCGTCCTGGCGGCCGGCTCCTCCCTCCTCTTCACCGCGGCCCGCCGCCGTTCGACGGCCGGCGGCCGGCAGCCCGGCCGCTGACCGGGACCGGGGACTTCCGGGGCCTGTCGGGCGGCTCAGGCCGGACAGGCCCCGGCGGAACGTGTCGGCACGTGTCAGCCGACGGCCGAGAGACAGGTCGTCGGGGTGGCGTGGGCCGGGTCGAGGGCGTTGGTGACCTCATGGAAGGCGACGCGGTCGAGGAGTCCGATCGCCGCGTGCTCGGAGAGGTCGAGCGCGCAGAGGTCCTGGATGACGATGTTGCGCACGTTCGGTCCGCTGAGGAACTGGGACCGGTAGGGGGTGACCACCTCGTCGTACTTGGTCGCGAGGACCGTGTACGTGACGCCGGGGACGGTGTCGCCGCCCGCGTTGAGCTTGGTCAGGAAGGGGGAGCCGGCCACCTGGTCGGCGAGGGCCGGGGTGGCGCTGGACAGCAGGTCGCCGGCGCCGGGGAAGTACCGGAGGAGCCCGGTGAGGCCGTTCAGGGTGGTGCCGTGGTTGGAGGGGGCGATACCGACGAGGGCGTTCACCTCCGCGGCTCCGCCGAGGAACTTGAGGTAGTAGCGGGGCATCATGCCGCCCTGCGAGTGACCGACCAGGTCGGCCTCGGCGGCGCCGGTCGAGGCGAGCACCCGGTCGACGAAGGCGTCGAGCTGTTCCGCCGACTTCTCGATGGGGCCGAGCCCGTTGAAGAAGGCCACGCCGGGGAGTTGGCCGTAGTCGAGGGAGTAGACGCAGTAGCCCCGGTTCACGAGGTACGGCGCGAGGCCCAGCCAGTTGTCGACGGAGTTGGCGAACGTCCCGTGGACGAGGACGACGGGGCGGGGGTGGGCGGCGGAGGGTTTGCAGGAGTAGTCGTTCCAGCCACGGGAGGTCGTGGCGGCCGTGTCGGCGGCCTCGGCGGCGGTGGCGGGGACGACGGTCGCCGCGGCGGCCAGGCACAGGGCGGCCAGCGGTCTGATCAGGCGCTTCCAGGGCAGCATCGGGTGATCTCCTTGCGGCTCAAGGGACGTGCGACGACGTTCGCCCTGTGATCCGGATCACGAGGATGCTGTTCTAATTCGCCAAGTTACGGGCGAGTAGAAAAAGTGGGAAGTTACGCGTCAGTAAAAACTTCAAGTGAAGGTCGGGAAGACTGACACGTGACGCCGAATCATCACCAGGCGGGTCTGATCGGACCGTACGGCGCGATCCGCGCCAGACGATCGCGCAACGCCCGCACCTCACCCTCCCCGCCGAGCGATTCGGCCCATTCCGCGACGACCCCGGCCGCCACCTCCTCCGCCGCCCGGGCACAGGCCCACCCCCGCCCGGTCAGCACGACCAGACGCGCCCGGGCGTCGACGGGGTGCGGCAGCCGCTCGACATACCCCTTGCGCACCAGCTCGTCGACGAGCTGACTGGCCGCCTGCTTGGTCACCCCGAGATGGGCGGCGAGGTCGGTGACCGTCGCCCCGTCCGGGGCGAGCCGGGCGAACGCGAAGCCGTACGAGGGGCGCGCCTCGAAGCCGCGGGCGGCGACCCCCTCGTCGATACGGCGCGTCAGATCGCCGGCGGCGGCGAGCAGGGCGGCGGTCAGGGCCAGGGCTTCGGAGTTCTGCACGCCTGCATTGAAACACCCTTGACGGATTGGTCAAGCAGCTTGACCATATGGAGAGATGGTCAAGCAGCTTGACCATCGAGGAGAACCCCGAGCCCCCATGAACCCAATGAACCCCTACCCCCAGGAGGCCCGCATGCCTGTCGTCCGTCCGTCCGAAGCCGTCACCCACGAGATCCACGGCGCCCGTTTCGTCTCGTACGCCACCCCGCGCACCGGCAGCCGGGAACTGGCCGCCTGGCGGGGCGAGATCCCGCCGGGGACCAAGGCGCCCGCGCACACCGTCACCAGGGAGGAGATCCTGCATCTGCTCAGCGGCGAGCTCACGGTCACGCTGGACGGCCGCACCGAACGGGTCACCGCCGGTGACACCCTGATCGTCAACGCGGGGGCCACCCTCACCGTCGAGAACCCGGCGGCGGAGACCGCCGTCACCTGGGTCACCACCTCCCTGGGCCTGGAGGCGGAGCTGGCCGACGGCACCCGGATCGTGCCCCCGTGGGCCAACTGACCACCGCGCGAGGACGGTTACGCCGCCAGCGTCCCCGGCATCACCGCATACGGGCCGAACCTCGCCCGCGCCCGGTCCGCGACCTCCTCGATACGGCGGACCTTCTCGTCGACGGGGTCGAAGGCGAGCTGGTGGGAGGCCCGGTCGGCGGGGGTGAGGCCCTCGGCGCGCAGGGCGATCGCGCGGACGCGGGCGCGCTGGAGGCCGAGGGCGTCGTACAGGGCGTAGGCCGTCGCGGTGAGCGCCGGAGTGTGGGCGGTCGGCTCCTTCAGGGTGCGGGTGCGGACGGTGGAGGAGCGGTCGGCGTAGCGGACCGTGAGGGTCAGGGTGCGGCAGACCTTCTCCAGGGCGCGCAGCCGGGAGCCCAGTTCCCCGGCGCCGGCGAGCAGCGCGCGGCGGTGCCGGTCGGGGTTCAACTCGTCGAGGGAGAAGGGGTGTTCGGTGGCGAGGATGGGGGTCCCCCCGCTCGAGCGAAGCCGAGAGTGGGGGAGTGCGGCGGCGTTCGGCACGACGCGGTCCCGGTCGACACCGTTCGCCTTCTCGTGCAGTTCGCGGCCGGTCCGCGCGCCAACCAGGCGCTGGAGTGTGGACAGGGGCGCGCGGGCGACCGCGCCGAGGGTGTCGAGGCCGTACTCGCACAGGGTGCGGACGGTCACGGTGCCGACGCCGGGCAGCGCGCCGACCGGCAGTTCGGCGAGGAAGTCGACGACGAGGTCCGCGGGCACCGCGCACGGCGAGCCGGGCGCCGCCGCGCCCAGCGCCAGCCGGGCCGTCAGCGGTCCGGGCCCGGCGCCGATCAGACAGTCGACGCCGTACAGCGCGAGGGCACGCACCCGGATCAGCCGCGCCAGTTCCCCGGAGTCCCGGCCGAAGTACCGCTCGGCGCCCCGCAGATCGGCCAGCGCCCCGTCCGGCGGCAACGCCTGGACGACCGGGGTGAAGTCCTCGACCAGCCCGAGGAGACCGGGCAGCGCGGCCTCGTACTTCGGCGGCAGCTGGAAACGTACGCAGAGGATGGTCATCCCGCACTCCCTGGACTCTGGTGCCACAACTTCCGTATCTGAGAAGGACCTTGTGCGGGCTCCTCGCCCGCGGGCCGCAGATCGGCCCATGGATGCATCGCGTAGCCGGTGGACATCCGGATCCGCCGGCCCGGATCGCCGCGCCGCCCGCCGTCGGTGTCCCCGCCCGCCGGAACACCGCCGGTCGCCGTCGGCTCCGCCAGCCGGGGCGCCACCGCGTCGAGGCCGCCCTCGCGCCGCAGTTCCACCAGCTCGGCGAGGTTCCAGGCCGCCGCGCCCACCACGCTGAGGCTGCGCGGGCCGCGCCGTTGCACCACCCCGCGCACCAGCAGCAGCCAGGAGTGGAAGACGGTGTGGGCGCAGGTGTCGTGGGAGTCGTCGAAGAAGGCGAGGTCGACCAGGCCGGTGCCGTCGTCGAGGGTGGTGAAGACGACCCGCTTGCCCGAGCGGATCGGCGGGGTCTGGGTCGCCGCCTTGGCACCCGCGACCAGCACCGTCTCCCCGTGCCGCGCCTCGCGCAGCCGCCGCGCCGACACCACGCCCAGCTCGTCGAGGAACGCCCGGTGGTCGTCCATCAGATTGCGTGAGACGTCCATCGACAGCACGCCCAGCTCGGCGCTGAGCCGCTCGGCGGAGGACAGGTCCGGCAGCCCGGCCGAGGCGGTCCTCCGGCCCCCGGACAGCGGGAGTTGGCCGCCGCCCGCGCCCCGGGCGCCCCGGTGCAGCTCGGTCAGATGCAGTTGCAGATCACGCCGGTTGGCCCCGAAGGCGTCCAACGCGCCCACCTGGGCCAGCCTCTGGGCGAGCGGCCGGCTCGGCCGCGCCCGCTCCCAGAAGTCCAGCAGCGAGGCGTACGGCTGTCCGTCCGCGATCCGCGCCGCCTCGGCCTCGCTGATGCCGTGGACGTCGGCGAGGGCCAGCCGGACCCCCCACACCTTCGCCTCGCCGGACCCCCTCAACCCCTTCGATTCAGACACCAGTTCGATACGGTGGGCGACCGCCGACCGGTTCACGTCCAACGGCAGGATCGGCACCCCCCGCCGCCGCGCGTCCGCCAGCAGCAGCCGCTTCGGGTACATCCCGGGATCGTGGGTGAGCAGCCCCGCGTAGAACGCCGCCGGATGATGCGTCTTCAGCCACGCCGACTGGTACGTCGGCACCGCGAAGGCCACCGCGTGCGCCTTGCAGAAGCCGTACGACCCGAAGGCCTCGACGATCTCCCAGGTCCGGGCGATCGTCTCGGCGTCGTACCCCTTCGCCGCCGCGTGCTGCGCGAACCAGACCCGGATCCGGCCCTGCGACTCGGGGTCGGAGAGCCCGCGCCGCACCCGGTCGGCCTCGTCCCGGCCGCACCCGGTCATCAGATGCACGATGTCGATGATCTGCTCGTGGAAGACGACCACGCCGTACGTCTCCCGCAGCGGCTCCGCCAGATCCTCGTGCGGATAGCGGACCGGCGCCCGCCCGTGCCGGGCCGCGATGAACGGCCGCACCATGTCGGCGGCGACCGGGCCCGGCCGGAAGAGGGAGATGTCCACCACCAGGTCGTGGAAAGTGGCCGGCTGGAGCCGCCCGACCAGGTCCCGCTGCCCCGGCGACTCGATCTGGAAGCAGCCCAGCGTCTCGGTGGAACGGATGAGTTCGTACGTCGCCGGGTCGCCCTCGCCCCGCTCGAAGTCCAGCCCGTCCAGGTCGACCCGCTCCCCCGTCGCCCGCGCCACCTCCGCCACCGCGTGCGCCATCGCCGACTGCATCCGCACACCCAGGACGTCGAGCTTGAGCAGCCCGAGGTCCTCCACGTCGTCCTTGTCGAACTGGGACATGGGCAGCCCCTCGCCGCTGGTCGGCATCACCGGCGTACGGCGGAGCAGGGAGGCGTCGGAGAGGAGCACCCCGCACGGGTGCATGGCGACTCCGCGCGGCAGGGCGTCCAGCGCCTCGACCAGCTCCCACAGCCGACCGTACTTCGCCCCTTCCCGCTGGAACTCCCCCGCCAACTGCCGCAGCTCGGGCAGCTCTTCGAGCGCCGCGCGCGCGTCCCGTGCCCGGATGTGCGGGAAGGACTTGGCGATCCGGTCGATGTCGGCGGGGTCCAGGGAGAGGGCCGCGCCCACGTCACGGACGGCGTGGCGGACGCGGTAGGTCTCGGGCATCGCGACGGTGGCGACCCGCTCGGTGCCGAACCGGTCGATGATCGCGCGGTAGACCTCCAGACGGCGCGCGGACTCCACATCGATGTCGATGTCGGGCAGCACGACCCGCCGCTCGGACAGGAACCGCTCCATCAGCAGCCCGTGTTCGACGGGGTCGGCGTGCGCGATGTCCAGCAGGTGGTTCACCAGGGAGCCCGCGCCGGACCCGCGCGCGGCGACCCGGATGCCCATCTTCCGTACGTCGTCCACGACTTGGGCGACCGTCAGGAAGTAGGAGGCGAAGCCGTGGTGGGCGATCACGTCCAGCTCCCGGTGCATCCGTTCCCAGTACGCGTGCCGGGTGTCGTAGCCGTGCCGGATCATGCCCGCCGCCGCCCGGGAGGCCAGCGCCCGCTGGGCGGTGCGGCGGCCCGCGCCGACGAGACGCGGCTCGGGGAAGTGGACGGTGCCGAGGCCGAGGTCGTCCTCGGGGTCGACCAGGCACTCGGCGGCCGTGGCCCGGGTCTGCTCCAGCAGCCGGTACGCGGTGTCGCGGCGGAACCCGGCGGCCTCGACGATCCGCTCGGCGACGCCCAGCATGACGTCCGCGCCCTTGAGCCAGGCCTCTCCGGAGTCCAGCTCGCCCCGGGGGTCGACGGGGACGAGCCGCCGGGCCGCGTCCAGCACGTCGGCGACCGGGCCCATGCCGGGGTCGGCGTACCGGACGGCGTTGCTGAGCACCGGCCGTACCCGCTGCTCGGCGGCGAAGCCGACGGTCCGGGCGGCCAGCCGCAGCGAGCCGGGGCCGGTGCCCTCGCGGCCGTGCCACATCGCCTCCAGCCGCAGGGCGTCGCCGTACCGCTCCCGCCAGGGCACGAGGAGCTTCGCGGCGCGGTCGGGGCGGCCGGCGGCCAGTGCGCGCCCCACGTCGGAGGCGGGGCCGAGCAGCACGGTCAGCCCTTCGGCGGCGCACTCCCTCCAGGGCAGCAGCGGCGGAGTCCCGGTCCTGCCCCCGCCCGGGCCGTCGCCGCCACCGTCGCCCGCATGCGCCGCCGAAACGATTCTGCACAGCTCGGCCCAGCCGACCGCCCCCTCGCGCGCGAGGAATGTCACCCGGGGGGTCGACTCATCGACAAAGGCGCCCCCGCGCACGGGAGCGCGCCGCCGCGCCTGCCGTACGGCGGAGGCGGGGGCGGACGTGGCGACGGGCGCCTCCACCGCCAGGTCCACCCCGAACAGCGGACGGATCCCGGCCCCGGCACAGGCCTTGGCGAACCGGACCGCCCCCGCGAGGGTGTCCCGGTCGGTGAGCGCGAGGGCGTCCATCCCCCGTTCGGAGGCGCGCTCGGCCAGCCGCTCCGGATGCGAGGCCCCGTGGCGGAGGGAGAACCCGGAGACGGTGCGCAGATGCGTGAACCCCGGCACACGCACCTCCCGCACTCGGTCCACCGCTCGGCCCCGGCCGGCCGCTCGACCCGGCCGACCACGCGACTCGAACATCAGTTCTCAGCCTTCCCGCCTCCACCATAGACCACTTTTCGAACTTCTGTACGACAACCATTCGGCCCCGTCCCACCTGCGCAAACGTCGCCCGGCTCGGACCGTGGGGACATGACACAGACGGCCGCCCCCGGCTCCGACCCCGGCCCCGCTCCCCGGTCCTTCCTCGACGAACTCAAGGACGGGGTCACTCCCCGGGCCACCCTGCTCGTCGTCGGGGTGCTCGCCCTGCAGCTGCTCTTCATCGCCTCGTACGTGGGGGCGCTGCACCACCCGAAGCTCAGGGACGCGCCGTTCGGGGTGGTCGCGCCGCGCTCGGCGATGGCCGAGCAGGCGGTGACCCGGCTGGAGCGGCTGCCGGGCGAGCCGCTGGACCCGCGGACGGTGGCCGACCGGGCGGCGGCGCGTGAGCTGATCGTGGACCGGGAGATCGACGGCGCCCTGCTGATCGACCCGGCCGGCACCACCGACACCCTGCTGGTCGCCTCCGGCGGGGGCCGCACCCTCGCGGGCGCGCTGATCACGCTCGTCACCGCGCTGGAGAAGTCCGAGGGCCGCACCCTGCGGACGGTGGACGTGGCCCCGGCCGACCTCGGGGACGCGAACGGGCTCACGTCCTTCTATCTGGTCGTGGGCTGGTGCGTGGGCGGCTATCTGTGCGCGTCGGCGCTGGCGATGAGCGCGGGGGCGCGGCCCACCAACATCCGGCGCGGGATCATCCGGCTGTCCGTCCTCGCGCTGTTCTCGATCCTCGGCGGGCTCGGCGGCGCGGTGCTCGCCGGGCCGGTCCTGACCGCCCTGCCCGGCGGCGTGGCGGCACTGTGGGGGCTCGGGGCGCTGGTCGTCTTCGCGGTGGGCGCGGCCACGCTGGCGCTCCAGTGCGTCTTCGGGATCGCCGGTATCGGAGTGGCCGTCCTGCTGGTGGTGATCGCGGGCAACCCGAGTGCGGGCGGCGCGCTGCCGGCGCCGCTGCTGCCGCCGTTCTGGGCGGCGATCGGCCCGGCACTGCCACCGGGTGCGGGCGTCTGGGTGGCGCGCTCGATCGCGTACTTCGAGGGCAACGACGTCACCGGCCCGCTGCTGGTGCTCTCGGCCTGGGCGGTGGCGGGGGCCGCCATCACCCTGGTGATGGCGGCCCTGAAGAGGAAACCGGCGGATCGGCCGGCCGGCTGATCCGCCGGCGGTCGGTCAGCCGATCTGCGTACCGGTCGCCGACAGCGCCTCGGTGACGGGCTGGAAGAAGGTCTCGCCGCCCGAGGTGCAGTCGCCGCTGCCGCCGGAGGTGAGGCCGACGGCCTTGTCGCCGGAGAAGAGCGAGCCGCCGCTGTCGCCGGGCTCGGCGCAAACGTCGGTCTGGATGAGGCCGTTGACGATGTCGCCGTTGCCGTAGTTCACGGTGGCGTCGAGGCCGGTGACCGTGCCGCTGTGGACCTGGGTGGTCGAGCCGCTGCGGGTCACCTTCATGCCGACGGTCGCCTCGGCGGCGCCGGAGATGGCCTGGGCGGAGCCGTCGTAGAGGTTGACCTCGCTGGGGTGGTCGACGTCCGCGGTGTACTTGACCAGGCCGTAGTCGTCGCCCGGGAAGCTGGAGTCCGCGTTCTCGCCGATGACCTGGCCGTCGGCCGACCATTCGGAGATGCCCTCGGTGCAGTGACCGGCCGTCAGGAAGAAGGGCTCGCCGCCCTTGACCACGTTGAAGCCGAGGGAGCACCGGCCGCTGCCGCCGGTGATGGCGTCGCCGCCCGCGACGAAGGGCTTGTACTCGCCCTGGGTGCGCTTGAGTTCGGCCTTGGCCCCGAGCCCGTCCACGACCTCGGTGAGTCTCGCCAGCTCGGTCTTGGAGACGGTGCGGTCCGCGGTGACGACGACCTTGTTGGTGGTCGGGTCGGTGGCCCAGGCGGTGCCGGGGATGCTGGCGTCCGCCTTGAGGGTCGTCCGGGCGCTCTTCAGCTCGGCGAGGGAGTGCTCGACGATGCGGGCCTTGGCGCCGGCCGCCTCGACGGTGTCGGCGGCGGTCTGGTCCAGCACGTTCACGACGAGGAGCTTGCTCTTCGCGTCGTAGTACGTTCCCGCCGCGTCGGCGCCGAGGTCCGCGTCGAGGGTCAGGGCGAGCTTTCCGGCCGCGGTGATGGAGAGCGCTTTCGGCTCGGGGGTCGGTGCGGTCTCGCTGGCGTTCGCACTCTGGAAGGTCACTCCGGCGGCGACCAGGGCGGCGATGCCCGCGCCCGTCACGACGGCGCGGCGCCTGGGTATGCGTCGGTGCTTCAACTCACGTCCTCCTGTGGGGGTTGGCCGCGTGGGGCGTGGGGGCCCCGCGCGGCCGGAAGTCGTACGGGCAAGGAGGCGGCCGACGACAAAAAACGCCGCGTCCATGCCAACTGTGCGGCGCCCACTATTCCTAGGCGCGAGGGGGGCACACAAGGTCGACTTCAGGCCGGGTGGGCGACCGGGGCGCACGCCCCCTATGCCGCTACCGTCCGGTAACACCCCACCTCGGGGCGCCCCGCATTCGCACTGCAAACACGGGAAGCAACTGCCCCCTGTGCAACGGGTGAGGTCTAGTCCTGTCTGAAATTCGCCCTTCCTGAGTCCGAAGCCAAACGGGTCCCCCGAGACGGAAGTTGCTTCCGCATCGCCCCCCGCGCCTCTCCCGCGATTCCGATTCCCTCGCCCCCGCCGCCCCTACCCGTCCCATCCCCCAGGGGCGGTGCCCCTTCGCCCCCACCTCCAGCACCTCATCACCTGACCGCCGTCGGGCCTTCTCGCGCAGTTCCCCGCGCCCCTGAGTGCCTACGGCCCTCCCGGGGCGGCGGGGTTCCGGGACGGCAGGACTCCGGGACGGCAGGACCCCAGGACGGCAGGACCCCAGGACGGCAGGACCCCAGGACGGCAGGACCCCAGGACGGCAGGACCCCAGGACGGCAGGACCCCAGGACGGCAGGACCCCAGGACGGCAGGACCCCAGGACGGGAAAAGCAAGGGGCGGAGCCCCTGCTTTTCAGGGGCGCGGGGAACTGCGCGACCAGCCCCCACCGGAGCCGCACCCGCCGACGCACCCCACCGCACCCCACCCGCTACGGCGCCCCCTGAACCGGCGGAGCCCCCTGCGCACGCTCGAGGAACCGCAGCAACTCCACCGGGAACGGCAGGACCAGCGTGGAGTTCTTCTCCGCCGCCACCGCCACCACGGTCTGCAGCAACCGCAGTTGCAGCGCGGCAGGCTGCTCGGACATCTCCTTCGCCGCCTCGGCCAGCTTCTTCGACGCCTGCAGCTCGGCATCCGCGTTGATCACCCGCGCCCGCCGCTCCCGGTCCGCCTCGGCCTGCCGGGCCATGGACCGCTTCATGGTCTCCGGCAGCGACACGTCCTTGATCTCGACCCGGTCGATGGTGACACCCCACTCCACCGCCGGACTGTCGATCATCAGCTCCAGCCCCTGGTTGAGCTTCTCCCGGTCGGAGAGCAGATCGTCCAGCTCGCTCTTGCCGATGATGGACCTGAGCGAGGTCTGGGCCATCTGGGAGACGGCGAACCGGTAGTCCTCCACCCGCACGATCGCGTCCGCCGCCGAGGTCACCTTGAAGTAGACGACGGCGTCCACCCGCACGGTGACGTTGTCCCGGGTGATGCCCTCCTGCGCGGGCACCGGCATCGTCACGATCTGCAGGTTGACCTTCTGGAGCCGGTCGACGAACGGCACGATCATCGTGAAACCGGGCCCGCGCTCGGCCGGCCTCAGCCGGCCGAGCCGGAAGACCACCCCCCGCTCGTACTGCTTCACGACCCGCGCCGCCGCCGCCACGTACACCGTGCCGACGGACGCGAGGGCCACCCCCGCCGTCACCAGCTCCTCGACCATCACGGCCCCCAGGGTCCGAAGTGGGCGTATGAGAGGGAGTACTCCAGAGCGCACAAGGGGAGCACTACGGCGGCGCACACGCCCTCGGCGCACGGCCGCACGTATATCGAAGGTAACTCCGCCGCCCGAACGAGAGCGAGCCCCCGCACACCATGTGTGCGGGGGCTCGCCTGCTGCCGGCCAGGACCGGGCGGGTGCCGACGCCGGGGGGAAGTGCGCCGGCTCCCGTTCGGCCCGCTTCGAGCGGGGTCGGCGACCTAGTAGACGCTGACGCCGTACGCGCTCAGGGCCTCGGTCACCGGCTGGAAGAAGGTCGTACCACCGGAGGTGCAGTTGCCGCTGCCGCCGGAGGTGAGACCGTACGCCACGCCGTTGCTGCCGTAGAGCGGACCGCCGGAGTCGCCGGGCTCGGCGCAGACCGTGGTCTGGATCATGCCGTAGACGATGTCGCCGCCACCGTAGTTCACGGTCGCGTTGAGAGCGGTCACGCGTCCGGTACGGGTACCGGTGGTGGAGCCGGTGCGGATGACATTGGTGCCCACGCTCGGGGTGGCCGCGCTGGTGATGTCCACGCTGCCGGCCGTGCCGTCCTTGGCGATGGTGGTGTTGCTGTAGCGCACGAGACCGTAGTCGTTGGTCGGGAAGCTCGACCCGGCGGTCGGGCCGAGGACCGTGGTGCGGCCGGAGTTGGAGTACCAGGTGCCCGCGCCGTCGGTGCAGTGCCCGGCGGTCACGAAGTAGTACGTGCTCCCGCTGCGGACGTTGAAGCCCAGGGAGCAGCGCCAGCTACTCGCATAGATGGCGTCGCCGCCCTTGATCAGCTTGTTGAACTTGCCCGGGGTCCGCTTGATCGTCAGGGCGTCGGCGTTCTCGCCCGCCGCCGCCTTGATCTTCGCCAGCTCACCCTGGGAGACGGTGCTGTCGATGGTGACGACGACCTTGTCGGTCGCCGGGTCGACCGCCCAGGCGGTGCCCGGGACATCGGCCTTGAGCACCGAT
Source organism: Streptomyces griseiscabiei (assembly GCF_020010925.1). Taxonomy (NCBI): domain Bacteria; kingdom Bacillati; phylum Actinomycetota; class Actinomycetes; order Kitasatosporales; family Streptomycetaceae; genus Streptomyces; species Streptomyces griseiscabiei. The sequence continues at coordinate 3,178,828 of NZ_JAGJBZ010000001.1, forward strand.
GAGCTGGCGCTCTTGAGCTCGGAGGCGCTGAACGTCTGGGTGCCTGCCGCGTTGGCGGTGGGGACCGTGACGGCGGCGGCGGCCGCGAGTCCGGCGGTCACGGCGATCAGCCGGGTCCGTCTCGCTATACCGCTGCGGGGGGTGGTGCGCTTGATCCTCACTGGTCGTTCCCTCCAAAGGGAAGTCGGGGGCCCGCGTGGGGTCGGGGCCCGTGAGGCGCAGATCAGGGACATCGGTCCGGATTCCGGACACGCCGTGCCCCTGACAAGGCGCTGGGGGGAAGTATTCGGCCGTACCGCCGACCCACGCAAGGGTGCCTTTCGGCCTCTTGGAACCCAACCGGCGCGCCCTCCACGCCAGTTGATTCCACCAGGCCATATGTGCGGGTTCTGTGTGAATGCTGAGCGGCTCCCGGAGGGGTCGGCTGACGGGTCGTCGGAGCAGGCCGCAGGGCCCGGGGGCGTTGATCACCACTATCGTCCGCCGCGCCGCAGGACACCCTCCGAGGCGCCCGGTCGGAGTACCCGGGTCCACCGCCCGGGGGTGTCCGGAAGTCATGCGTTGGGCCGTTCGGTCGTCCGCGCCGTCATCCGGGGGTGGTACGGCCCCGGATGACGGCGCCGGGCCGGGCGCTGGCACGCCGTACGGAAGGGACCGCCGACCCCGGCCTACCGGTGAGCGGGCCGGGCCAGTCCCAGGTGCTCGCGGAGGGTGCCGCCCGGGTAGAAGGTGCGGAACAGCCCGCGGTGCTGGAGCAGCGCCACCGTCCCGTTGACGAGTCGTTCCAGGTCACGGCGGGGTTCGACGGGGACGAGGTGGAAGCCGTCCGCGGCCCCGGCCCGGTGCCAGGCGGTGATCAGCTCGGCGAGGTCGACGGGTCCGCCCCGGTACAGCGGGCCCTGCGCGGTCCGCCGTGGCCCGCCCCCTCCGTGCCCCGGCTCGGCCGCGTGCTCACCACCGCCGAGATCCACCCGGAGACTGACCAGCACCCGCAGCTCATCGGGGTCCCGCCCGGCCCGGGCCGCCGCGTCCCGCAGCTCCTGCCGTACGGCGTGGGCGTGGTCCGGCCCGACCGCCCGTACGAGGGCGACGTCCGCGGACACGGCGGCGACCTCACGGCTCTCCCCCTCGGTCGCGTCGACGACCCGCACGGGGTGCCCCTGGAGCGGCCGGGGCACGACCGAAGGCCCCCGGACGGAGCGCCCCACGCCCGCGACACCCCCGACATCCCCGATATCCCCATCGCCCCCATCGCCCCCGGCACCTCCGAAGTCGACGTGACGCGCCATTCCCCGGTCGGCGTAGCCGCCGGTCCCGGCATCACGGATCTCTGCGTCGCCCTCCCGGCCGTCCCCCAACAGGGCGGCCACATCCGCCACTTCACCGGCCTCCGCCTCCGTGCCCGGCACCTCGATCCACCACCCGGCGCGCCCCCGGCTGACCCGGTCGAGCGTCGCCAGGGCCGCCCGCGCACGGCACGGCTCGGTGTGTGTCGTCGTCACCGGCACCAGCCCGATCCGGCCCGTCTCCGGCGCCACCCGCGCCAGCACCGCCCACGCGTCCGGCCCCGGCCGCCCGGACGAGTCCCCCACGGTCACGAAGTCCAGCGCCCCGCGCTCCGCCAGCCGCCCCAGCTCGACGAAGGTCCCGGGTTCACACACCCCCTGCTGGTCAATGGCAGCGGCCAGGTGCAACCGCCCCCGCCCGTACGACGACCCCATCCCGACCGACCTCTCTCCTCCACTCGAACGACACGCCCCGGCGGCGCCCACCAGCACGACGGCACCGCCGGCACCGCCCGCACCTCACGCGGCCGCGCGGCACCCCAGGTCGCGCAGGAACTCCAGTACGGCCCGGGCCGTCGCGTCGTTCTGACGGAAGGCGGGCCCGCCGGTGCGGGGACGGGTGAAGGCGCCCGGGGTGCGGCTGTTGGTGTAGGGCCCGAGGGCGAACCGCCGGGGGTGCGGGCGCCCGGCCCGGTCCAGCACCCGCCCGTCCGCGGGGTCCACGGCGACCAGCCCCTCCGCCGTCTCGACGACGTCCCCCGCGTCGTACAGCTCCCGCAGCAGCCCGTCCCGGACCCGGGCCACCGTCGGCTCCGGCAACCGTGCCTCGACCAGCGCCCGCGCCTCGACCGAGACCCCGGGCACGGTGGCACCGGACGCCCGGAACACACCGTCCCCGGCGGCCACCTCCATGTCCGCCCCGACGAAGTGCACAAGGCCGGCCCGCGACAGCGCGAGCAGCTGCCGCAGCCGGGGTCCGGGCGGTCCGGAGGCGAGAAGGCTGAAGAACCCGTGCCACCAGGTCCCGACGTCACCGAGCCTGATCAACTGCCCGTAGACGGACAGCAGTCCGAAGAAGACCCCCAGGTCGGCGCTGTGCGAGGGATCGTGACGACGTCTCAGATCGTCCTCGACATGGCCGCGCAGCCCGGCCTGGAACTCCTCGTACGACCCGTACCGCACCCCCTCCAACGGCCGGTCCACCGCGGCGAGGTCCAGCCGGTCGGCCGCGTCCGGGACCGCCGACGCCACCAGCGCCGCCCGCTCCCCCGTCTCCCCCGCCGCCGCGTACTTCTCCTCGAAGTCCGCCCAGGCCATGGCGGTCCGTTCGGGGTGGGCGTGGAACAGCCGGTGGTAGTGGGCGAACCCCAGTTCCTTCTCCACCGTCGGCCACACATCCCGCCGGAAGTCCAGCCCGCCGACCCGGCCCGCCCGTTCCAGCAGTGCGTCGACCTCGGCCGGCCCGAAGAACCTCGGCAGCGGCGGCCGTTCCCCTTCCAGGTCGTAGCCGATCTTCGAGTGGTAGGGCACCCCGCGCCGCGAGCCGACGTGGAGCACCGGCTCCCGCCCGGACGGGTGGTACGTCAGTTCCCCGTCGGGGTCGTCGGGGTCCCCCTCGTACCGCCCGCCGCGCCCCTCCGTCAGCAGCACCATGAGGTCGACGAAGGCGAGCCCGAAGCCCCGCACGAGCACGGGTTCCCCGGGGGTCAGCGCGGAGAGGTCGCTGTCGGCGGTGAAGTCGGGCGGCAGATGCACAAGCCCATGGGTGCGGGCGTACTCCGCCAACCCCCGCTGTTCGTCGTCGAGTTCGGCGTCCAGATGACCGAGCGCGAGGACGACGAGGTCCGCGGGCAGGGGCCTCGGGCGCCCTTCCAGCCACACCTGCTGACGTCCTTCGCGCGGCCCGTCGATCCGCAGCGCCCGCCGCGGGTGATGGTGGACGGTGACCCCTTCGGGCAGTTCGGCGACGGCGCTGTCGTGCACCCAGCGCAGATACTCGCCCTGTGTCCGCCGGTCCGAGAAGGTCCGCCCGTCGAGGCCCGCCCACTCGTGCAGGGTGGGCCCCTCCCGTACGGGCCCCTCCATCCGCACGGACTCGTCCGTGAACATGGTGATGTCCTCGGCCTGCGAGTTCATCCACAGCAGCGGCGACTGGTCCGCCCGCCAGATACGTCCGGCGCCCGGTGCGTGCGGATCGACGAGATGGATGTCGAAGCCCGCACCCGCGTACAGCGCACCGGCGTTGGCGGCGAGCCGTTCGACGAGCCCGGTACCGCGCGGCCCGGCCCCGACGATCACCAGGGACGGCCGCGGGGAACGCGGGGCGGGAAGAGAAGAGGAGGGAGACGGCATGCGAAAGGCTCCGTGATGTCCGAGTCGAACACGGGTGCCTTCACACGGAGCGCGTCCAGGGATGTGCACGGGGATGTGCACCCGGACTTGGGCGACCGAGCCCCTCAGCAACGGTCTGTGCCGAGAGTACGGCGGTCTTTCCCCTCGCTGTCAAGGTTGTCCGAACTGTGAGCGCCACGTCTCAAGTCGGTTGACGCGCAATCGGATGCCTGTTCCACTTACGCCATGCATCCGCAGCAGTGGCTGGTCAAGCGCTCCCACATCGACCTCGGTCGAGTGTGGTCCTCCTCCTGTTGAGCTGAGCCGACCCCACCGCGCGCCCCGATTCCCGAGGGGCGCCGTTCGTGTTCTCCCTCTCGGCCTTCACACGCGCGCCCCTCCCCCTCGCGTTCCCCTGTCTCGCCCTTCTCGTCCTTCTCCCCCTCAGCAGTCGCAACCGCAGCACTCGCACGCGTCACAGCAGTCGCAGTCCCGACAGCAGCCCTCGCGCTTCTTCCGGGACCAGGGACCCTCGTACTCCTTCGCACAGCACATCTGGCAGGTGCAGCACAGCAGGGTGAACATCCCGCACCCCGCCCAGAACCCCCGACGCCGGGGCGGCTGCGGCTGCGGCCCCGGCACACCGCCGAAGCCACCGCCACCGCCGCCACCGCCACCGCCGAAGGGGTTCCCACCGCCGCCCCCGCCGAAGGGGTTCCCCCCGCCGCCGGCGTACGGATCACCGGCGCCGCCCGCGTACGGATTGCCCGGCCCGGGCACCGGCGCCTGACCGTGCTGGTGCGCCCCGCCCTGATGCGCCCCGCCGTGCTGATGGCTCGCGCACGCCGGTACCGTCCCGAACGCCCGGTCCACCGACCTGCGCAGTTCGTGCACGAGCAGCAGATGGGCCAGCGCTCCGTCCGTGAACTCGGCCTCGCGCAGGGCGAGCCGGATGCCGTGCAGGGCGTCGTCGGCGAGCCGGCGGGCCTCGGCCGTCGAGGTGCCCGTGGCGGTCAGCGGATTCCACGCGCCGGCGGCGGCGTCGGCGGCCCGGTCCTCCACCGCGTCCAGCAGATGGGCGAGCCGTCCGAAGAGGCGTCCGGCCTCGGCGAGCGGTACCGCGTTCCCCGGCCGTCCGGCCAGGACCGCGGTGTGCGCGAAGGCCGCCGCGGTCGCCGTCTCGGTCGGTTCGGTGACCGTCAGCAGCGGGGTGCCGGGACCGGCCAGCGCCTCGATGCCGATCTGCCGGTCCACGGCGTCGACCAGGACCGCCGTGTCGAACCCGATGTCCGCTCCCGTGCGCGCCCCCGCGCTCCCCCAGTTCGTCGCGACCCGGCGCGCGGCGCGCGCGACCGGCTTGCGCGCGAGCACTCCGTCCCCGTCGGCCACATGGTCACGCACCTTGGCCGAGGCGAGCACCAGCGAGACGGCGGCGGCGAGCCGCGCGCCCCCGCCCTCGGCGACGGAGGCGGTGCGCATCCCGCGCAGCGGACAGGGTCCGGCGGTGCGCCGCCCGCCCGTGCCGCGCTCGGCCTGAGCCTCCGTCAGCACCGAGACCAGCAAACCGTCATAGTTGGTGACGATCCGGGCGAACTGCCCGTGATCTCCGCGCAGCGCGAGACAGAGTCCGCACAGATGCGCCATCCACTGGGCCCGCAGCCCCTCCCCGAGCCGATGGCTACAGGGCCTCACTATTCCGAACACGACACTCCCCCGTGCCTTCCCGTGTCTCCACACACCCGTCGACGTGGCCGCATCGTAGCCGCCAAAACGTTCACCCGGACGGACCGCGACTCACCCAAACGCCGCGAACAATATTATTTCACTCCCTGTCAGCAGGTGTGTACAGCGGAGCCCTTGGGGCACATGGACTCTCGACGAATTCGTTCTGCACCAGTACCGTCACGAAACCCCCGTGCGGCGTCTATCCCCTTGGCGAGACATCCGCATCATGGACGACGATAGGGATGCGGAAAGCACGAAAGACCGCTGCGAGAGGAGGCGTCCATGGGATCGGTGCGCAAGGCGAGTGCCTGGCTTGGCCTCGTCGACGACAACGACGACGAGCGTTACTACGACGACGACTACGCCGATGAGCGGGAGTCCGGCTCCGGCGAGGCCTGGGTCACCGACCCTCGTGTCAAGGTCGCGTCCGAGTCCGCGCAGGACCACGGCCGCCGGATCGGCACGGTCACGCCGGACAGCTTCCGTGACGCCCGGCACATCGGCGAGCTCTTCCGGGACGGCGTCCCGGTCATCATGAACCTCACGAACATGGACGCCTCCGACGCCAAGCGTGTCGTGGACTTCGCGGCCGGCCTGATCTTCGGTCTGCGCGGTTCGATCGAGCGGGTCTCCAACCGGGTGTTCCTGCTGACCCCCGCCGACACGGAGATCGTCAGCGGCGAGGTCGCGAGCCGTCCGGTGGACGGTTTCTTCAACCAGAGCTGAGGCAGGGCCGCTCGTCGGCCCTGCCTCCGGCATCCGGGCGTGAGCCGAGGCTCACCGGAAGGCGTCGAGACCGGTGAGCGCCTTGCCCAGGACCAGCTGGTGCATCTCGACGGTGCCCTCGTAGGTGAGCACGGACTCCAGATTCGTCGCGTGCCGCATCACCGGGTACTCCAGGGAGATCCCGTTCGCGCCGAGAATCGTGCGGGCGGTACGGCAGATCTCGATCGCCTCCCGTACGTTGTTCAGCTTGCCGAAACTGATCTGTTCGGGACGGAGCCGTCCCGCGTCCATCCGCCGCCCCAGATGGTGGGCGAGCAGAATCCCCTTGTGCAACTCGACCGCCATGTCGGCGAGTTTGGCCTGGGTGAGCTGGAATCCACCGATCGGCCTCCCGAACTGCTCCCGTGTCTTCGCGTATTCCACGGCCGACTCGAAACACGCGCGCGCCGCGCCCATCGAGCCCCACACGATTCCGTAGCGGGCGTGCGAGAGACAACTCAAGGGCCCTTTCAGCCCCTTGACCTCCGGCAGTACGGCGTCCCCGGGCAACCGCACGTCGTCCAGGACGAGTTCACTGGTGACGGAGGCGCGCAGGGACCACTTGTGCTTGATCTCCGGCGCGGAGAACCCGGGGGTGTCCGTGGGGACGACGAATCCCCGGATGCCGTCGTCGGTCCGCGCCCAGACGACGGCGACCCCGGCGACGGAGCCGTTGGTGATCCACATCTTCCGTCCGGTGAGCACCCAGTCGCCGCCGTCCCGCTTGGCGTAGGTACGCATCGACGCGGGGTCGGACCCGTGGTCGGGCTCGGTGAGACCGAAGCAGCCGATGACCTCGCCGGAGGCCATGCGCGGCAGCCAGGTCCGCTTCTGCTCCTCGCCGCCGAACCGGTGGATGGCGTACATCGCGAGGGAGCCCTGCACGGACACGAGCGAGCGGATGCCCGAGTCGGCGGCCTCCAGCTCCAGACAGGCGAGCCCGTACTGCACCGCGCTCGCCCCCGCGCAGCCGTACCCCCGGAGCGACATCCCGAGGGCCCCGATGGACCCCAACTCCCGTGCCAGCTCACGGATCCCGGGCAGTTCGCCCTGTTCGTACCACTCGGCGACATACGGCAGCACCCGGTCCGCGGCCCATCTGCGCACGGTCTCCCGTACGGCGAGATCCTCGGGGTCGAGCAGCTCGTCGAGGCCGAGCGGATCAGCGGGGTCGAAGCTCATGGGTGCACCTCCGGCTCACAAAACTAGCGACGCTAACCACCGTACCCACTCGTCGCCGCCCCCGGTTCAGCGCACCGACTCCGCCCGCACCGGCGCCGCCGCCTTGGCCTCCCGCGGCCCCGGCAGTTCCGCGGACGCGGCCCCGCACTCCATCCCCCGGGGCAGCCGCAACGCCATCACCGCGCCGAGCACCAGCAGCGCCGCGCTCACCAGCAGCGTGATGTGCAGCCCGTGCACGAACGAGTCCCGGGCGGCGTGCCGCAGCGCCTCGCCCGACGACCCGCCCAGCCGGTCCGCGACCTCGTACGCCTCGCCGAGCGAGTGCCCGGCGGCGGCGGACGCCGACGAGGGCACCCCCGGCACGGACGACAGCCCGGGCGCGTACGCCGCGTTCATCACGCTGCCGAGCAGGGCGATGCCGATTCCGGCGCCCAGTTGGTAGGAGGTCTCGCCGATCGCCGCGGCCCCGCCCGCCGAGGACGCCGGCGCTTCGCTGAGCATCGACTCGTACGCCCCGAAGAGCGTGGTCTCCAGTCCGAAGCCCAGCAGCACGAACCCGGCGAGCAGCAGCCCCGCGTTGTCGTGGCGGCCCATCGCCGTCAGCAGGACGACCGCGAAGGCGGTGAGGCAGAAGCCGAGGGAGACCATGCGGCGCGGCCCGAAGCGGTGCAGCAGATGGGAGCCGACGAGCCCGGCCGCCATCGCGGCGATGGTCAGCGGCAGCAGCCGTAGCCCCGTCTCCAGCGGGGACAGGCCGAGGACCAGTTGCAGATACTGCGCGGCGATCAGCTCCAGGCCGACCAGCGCCAGCATGGCCAGCACGATGCAGCCGACGGAGGTGCTGAACGCGGGGCGGGCGAACATCCGCAGGTCGACCAGGGGATGCGTCCGGCGGCGCTGCCGTCGCACGAAGGCGATCAGCAGTCCGCCGCCGCCGAGGAGGGCGAGGGCGGTGCCCGGGTCGAACGGCGGGTGTCCGCCGCCGAGCCGCTTCACCGCGAGGACGAGGCCGAAGAGACCGACGGCCGCCATGAGGGCGCCGACCACGTCCCAGGGGCCGTCGCGGTCACCCGTCGACTCGGGCAGCAGGAGCCGTCCGACCGGCAGACTGACGAGCATCAGCGGGATGTTGACGAGGAAGACCGAGCCCCACCAGAAGTGCTCCAGCAGGAACCCGCCGAGCAGGGGCCCGACGGCCGCGCCGACGGCGGCGACCGCGCTCCAGATGCCGATGGCGAGGGCCCGTTCGCGCCGGTCGGGGAAGACCTGGCGCAGGATCGACAGGGTCGCGGGCATGATCATCGCGCCGCCGACGCCGAGCAGGGCGCGGGCCGCGATCAGGACGTGCGGGTTGTCGGCGAAGGCCGCGAGCGCGGAGGCGACGCCGAAGAGGGTGTATCCGAGGAGGAGGATCCGTCTGCGGCCGACCCGGTCGCCGAGCGTGCCGAAGAGGATCAGCAGCGAGGCGCAGACCAGCGGGTAGACGTCGACGATCCAGAGCAGCTCCATGGCGCTCGGCCTGATGTCCTCGGTGACCGCGGGCACCGCCACGTGCAGCACGGTGGCGTCGACGGCGACCAGGAGCAGGCTGACGCACAGGACGACGAGGACGACCCAGCGGTTGGCACCGGCCCCGGTGTCCCGACGGCGTGGTGCGGCGGCCGTGGGCGTCCCGGACATGTACGTACCTCCCAGATGCTCTCGCGTTCGGCGGAACCAGCGGGGTGGGGACTCCCCGGCTGCTACGGCCCGGGAGGAGCGGCGTCCCGGGCCCGCGCATCGAATGGCGAGCGAGCCGTCAGCGTACGCGAGTCCCGGCCGGTGAAAGGTGGCGGGTGTCTCATGGAACCCTCATGTGAGGTGTGGCGTACGCCACGCCCCCCGGCCGCCCATCGCTCCTCCATGACTCCTTCATCACCCGTCCGTGGTTCGTCCGTCACGGTCCATCACCGACGACCACGGCACCGCGTCCCGGCCGGTTCCCGGGCCCGCCGAAGCTCCGCCGATAATCGAGCGCGTGACCGACCTTGCTACGCGCCCGGCGCCGCCGCTCCTGAGGCGGGCCGCCCCCGCGCTCCTCGGGTACGCCGCCGTGCGCGCCCTGGGCCTCGTCGCCCTCGCCGGGTGGAGCGCGGCGCGGGACAAGAGCGCCCTGACCCTGCTGTCGGCCCGCTGGGACTCCCTCTGGTACACCCGTGTCGCCGAACTCGGTTACGGCTACGAGGTGCGCCTGCCGAACGGGGACGTCCACTCGAACCTGGCCTTCTTCCCGCTGCTGCCGTGGCTGGAGCGGGCGGTGTCGGCGGTGACCCCGCTGTCGTACGCGCACGCCGGTCTCGTCGTCGCCACCCTCGCCTCGCTCGCCGCGGCCTGGGGGATCTTCGCGGTCGCCGACCAGGTGTACGGGCGTCGGGCCGGGGTGTGCGCGGTGCTGCTGTGGGCGGTGCTGCCGGTGGGGATCGTGCAGTCGATGGCGTACACGGAGTCGCTGTTCACCGCGCTGGCCGCCTGGTCGCTGTACGCCGTCCTGACCGGCCGCTGGGTGACGGCGGGCATCCTGGCCGCCCTCGCCGGGCTGACCCGCCCGGTGGGACTCGCGGTGGTCGCGGCCCTCTGGGCGGCGGCGATCGTGTCGTACGTCCGGGAGCGGCGGCCCGACGCCCCGGGCGCCGGAGATCCCGTCGCCGCTCCCCCATCCGTACGAAGCCGGAGTGCGGAGGCATCGGGCGGCGCCCGTCTCCGGTCGCGCGCCGTCGGTATGGCCATCGCGCCCCTGGGGGCCGGCGGCTACGTCCTGTGGGTCGGCCATCGCACGGGCGGGGGGCCGCTCGGCTATCTCGACGTCCAGGCGGGGTGGCGCAACGGCTTCGACGGCGGCTACGCCTTCGCGCGTTTCGTCGCCGAAAAGTTCACGTCGTTCCCGACGGCCCTCGCGGGTGCCGGACTGATCATCGGGGTGGCATCGCTCATCTGGCTGTACACGGTGTGCGTAAGACAGGGACAGCCGCTGCCGTTGCTGGTCTACGCGGGGGTCGTCACCGCGCTGGCGCTGTGCGCGTCGAGCTACTTCGGCTCGAAGCCCCGGCTGCTGATGCCCGCGTTCCCTCTGCTGCTGCCCCTCGCCCGCGCCCTCGCGCGGGCGCGTACTCCCAGGTCAGCGGCGATTCTCGGGGCCGTCGGCGTGCTGTCGGCGCTCTACGGGGCGTTCTGGCTGAATGGCTCGGGTCCGCCCTGACCGGCCTGCCACGCAGGGCGAGCGAACGGGTAATTCCACGCAAGCATTCGGTGAACGAATTCAAAAGGGTCACAAAACGACCGCTCAGTATTAGGCCATGGAATTGAAGGCCGAGTGGCGCAACGATTCGTCATTCAGCAGAAATAAACACCAATCTGAGAGCAATCCCACATCACGGCGTCATCACAAAGCCGGTGATTCACGCCGCGTCGGAGCTCACTCGCTGTAACGTCGATTGAGTGCGTACCGAACTAAAGCCGACCCGTGTGGACCGGGTCTTCTCCAGGCTGGACCGTGAGCCGGAACGACCGGCCCACATCGATGTGCCGGTGATGACCCGGCACCGGGTGGTGCTCTTCGGCTCCACCCTGGCCTTCTACGTGGCCATCGTGTGGGCCGTCGTGATCACCTCCTGGCTGGTCCGGCTCGACTGGCAGATCATGTTCTTCCGGCCGTACCAGCAGTGGCAGCAGATCCACGCCTTCCTGGACTACTACGTCGTCCTGGGCCAGCGCGGCCCCACCGCCGTGATGGTCGCCGCCTGGCTGGGCTGGCGCTCCTGGAGACAGCACACCCTGCGCCCGATGCTGGCCCTCGGTGTCTCGCTGCTGCTGCTGAACATCACGGTCGGTGCCGCCAAGATCGGCATGGGCCGGCTCGGCCCGCACTACGCCACCGAGATCGGCGCCAACGAGATGTGGCTCGGCGGCGACATATTTCCTTCGGGACACACCGCCAACGCCGTGGTGACCTGGGGCATCCTGGCCTATCTGGCGTCGACGCCGAGGGCCAGGCGCTGGCTGTCGGCGCTGTCCGCCGTGATCTCGCTCGGCGTCGGACTCACCACGGTCTACCTCGGTACGCACTGGTTGAGCGACGTCCTGCTGGGCTGGGCCGCCGGTCTGCTGATCATGCTGGCGCTGCCCTGGTTCGAGCCGCTGATCGCCCGTGCCGAGGCCTGGCTCTTCTCGCTGCGGGACTCCTGGCGCGACCGTCGTACGGCACCCGCGCCGGCGCCCGCCGCCGTGGGAGCCGTGGGGACGGCCCCGCTGCGCGCACCCGGCGAGGAGCCCGCGACCGCCCGGGAGACCGGGATCGCGGCCCGCGCCGCCCATCCGCCGATCGTGCCCCTGCATCTGGCCCCCGGGCCGCATCTGAGCAGGTCGGAGCGGGCCCCGGTCACCCCGGCCGGCTCCCGACGCCCGCCGCACGCGGACCGGGTCGCGCACAACGCGACCTCGGCCCGGCCGGTGGCGGGCGGCTGACACGAGACAGCCACGGGACAGCGGGGCCGGTACGCACAGGTCCATGCCCCGCACGGCGAAGGCCCGGCTCCGCGAGGAGCCGGGCCTTCGCCCGTCCCGGACCGCACCCGAGGACGCCGGGCTCAGCCCTTCCAGGCGCGCCGCACCCGGCCGTCCTCGACCTCCAGGTTCAGCCGGCCGAAGCGGTACTCCATGGTGACGATCGCGCCCGGCGGCAGCTTTCTGACGGTGGACCAGCCGCGTTCCACGGCGCGGCGCTCGGCGTGCGGCGCCTCCAGGCCGACGTACGCGTCGGGGTCGTCCCGGGGCTCTTCGGAGGGGGTGGGAATGGGTGCCATGCCCGCCACCGTAGGCCGCCGGAGGTCCCGCTGTCCTCCCGCAGTCACGCTTCTGTCACAGAACCACGACACCCGTTTCGGCCCAACTCAGTCACACGTACGAGCGGTTCCTTACGCCTTCCGCGCGCTGCCGAACGGAATTCCCGGCCCCTTCGGCACCATCGCGAATAGCCCGTCGGAATGTATGTCCGGGGTCGTGTGTGTCCGGTGCATGTCCAGCCTTTTCCCACCGATTCCCGGACGGCTCCCGGAAGCCCCCACCTCATGGGAAATACACGGTTCCCGCACACTTCCCCCCTACGCCCCCTGTCGGAGCGAGCGGACCGCGCGCATCATGGCGTGCATCACGGGCCCAGGACGCGGCAGCGAAGGGGCGAGCGATGGGGACCGAGACCGTACAGGCACCGGCACGACCCGTACGGACCAGGAAACCGGGACGCGTGGTGGTCGACTGGCTGACCACCACGGACCACAAGAAGATCGGTCACCTCTACCTGGTCACGTCGTTCCTGTTCTTCCTGGCCGCCGGTCTGATGGCGCTGGTGATGCGCGCCGAGCTGGCCCGGCCGGGCACGCAGATCGTGGACAACGAGCAGTTCAACCAGCTCTTCACCCTGCACGGCACGATCATGCTGCTGCTCTTCGCGACCCCGACCTTCGCCGGGTTCGCCAACGAGATCATGCCGTTGCAGATCGGCGCGCCCGATGTCGCCTTCCCCCGGCTGAACATGTTGTCGTACTGGCTGTTCCTGTTCGGCGGACTGATCGTGATCGGATCGCTGCTGGTGCCGTCCGGGCCCGCCGACTTCGGCTGGTTCGCCTACGCGCCGCTGAACAGCCTGGAACGGTCACCGGGGATCGGGGCCGACATGTGGATCATGGGGCTGGCGCTGTCCGGGTTCGGGACGATCCTCGGCGCGGTGAACTTCCTGACCACGATCATCGGGATGCGCGCCCCCGGGATGACGATGTTCCGGATGCCGATCTTCACCTGGAACACGCTGTTCACGTCGATCCTGATCCTGATGGCGTTCCCGGTGCTCGCCGCCGCGCTGCTGGTCCTGGAGGCGGACCGGCGGTTCGGCTCCCAGGTCTTCGACGCGGCCAACGGCGGAGCGCTGCTGTGGCAGCACCTGTTCTGGTTCTTCGGGCACCCGGAGGTCTACATCATCGCCCTGCCCTTCTTCGGGATCATCACGGAGATCATCCCGGTCTTCAGCCGCAAGCCGATCTTCGGCTATCTCACGCTGGTCGGGGCGACGATGGCGATCACCGGGCTGTCGATCGTGGTGTGGGCGCACCACATGTTCGCCACGGGCGCGGTGCTGCTGCCGTTCTTCTCGTTCATGAGCTTCCTGATCGCCGTGCCGACGGGGGTGAAGTTCTTCAACTGGACGGGGACGATGCTGAAGGGCTCGCTGTCGTTCGAGACACCGATGCTGTGGGCGACCGGCTTCCTGGTGTCGTTCCTGTTCGGCGGGCTGACGGGGGTGATCCTGGCCTCGCCGCCGATGGACTTCCATGTCACCGACTCGTACTTCGTGGTCGCGCACTTCCACTACGTCGTCTTCGGCACGGTCGTCTTCGCGACCTTCGCGGGCTTCCACTTCTGGTGGCCCAAGTTCACCGGGAAGATGCTCGACGAACGGCTCGGCAAGATCCACTTCTGGACGCTGTTCGTCGGCTTCCACACCACGTTCCTGGTGCAGCACTGGCTGGGCGCCGAGGGGATGCCCCGGCGGTACGCCGACTATCTGGCCGCCGACGGCTTCACCGCCCTCAACACCGTCTCGACGATCGGCGCGTTCCTGCTGGGCCTGTCGACGCTGCCGTTCCTCTACAACGTCTGGAAGACCTCCCGGTACGGCGTGAAGGTCGCCGTCGACGACCCGTGGGGGTACGGCCGGTCGCTGGAGTGGGCGACCTCCTGTCCCCCGCCGCGCCACAACTTCGTGACGCTGCCCCGGGTCCGCTCCGAGGCACCGGCGTTCGACCTGCACCATCCGAAGTTCGCGGCGATCACACCGCCGCAGACCCGGAAGGGCCAGGAGGGGACGCCGCATCCCCGGTTCGGGCAAGAGCGGCCGACAGGCGGTCCCGAAGGGTCCTGATCGTCTCGGTCAGCCCCTGCGGTTCGACGACCTCGAAGTCGACGCCGGTCATCATCACGTGAATGGCCATCACATCGAGGCTCGGGGCCCCGGTGCGCAGCAGACAGCTGTGCTCGTCGTAGGGCTCCAGGGTGCCCGCCGAGGGCGAGACCCGTGCGGCGGCCTCCTCCAGGGGCACCAGCAGCCGTACGACGGCCTGCGAGGCGTACACGCCCCTGGAGACGCCCTGGGAGACATACGCGGCGAGGTCCTCGGCCGGTGGCTCGCGGGGTGGGAAGCGCGGGCCGTGCGGCGGCCGGGGCGTGACGCGGTCCACCCGGAAGGTGCGCCAGTCCGCGCGCTCGACGTCCCAGGCGACCAGGTACCAGCGGCGCTCGGTGCACACCAGTCGGTGCGGTTCGACGGTACGGCGGGTGGTGGCGCCGCCGTGGTCGCGGTACTCGAAGCGCAGCCGCTCGGCGTCCTGGCAGGCGTTCGCCAGGTCGGTGAGCACCGCCGGGTCGACCGTGGAGAGCTGGGGGCCGCGCAGCAGCGGCACGGTGAACGCGTTCAGGGCGCCCACACGGCGGCGCAGCCGGCTCGGCAGCACCTGTTCGAGTTTGGCGAGGGCGCGTACGGAGGACTCGCCGATGCCGTCGATGCCCTGCCCGGCGGCCGAGCGCAGTCCGACGGCGACCGCGATCGCCTCCTCGTCGTCGAGGAGCAGCGGCGGCAGCTCGGCACCGGCGCCGAGCTGGTAGCCGCCGCCGGTGCCGGGGCTCGCGTTGACCGGGTAGCCGAGCTCGCGCAGCCGGTCCACGTCCCGGCGGACCGTGCGGGCGGTCACGCCGAGCCGGCCGGCGAGTTCGGAGCCGGACCATTCGCGGTGGGACTGCAGGAGCGAGAGCAGTCGCAGCAGCCGTGCCGATGTCTCCAACATGGGGGCGAGTCTGCCAGCGGTCGAGGACAGGTCGTGTCCTCGACCGCTCCGCAGACTGGGTGCGGGACGGCTCAGTTCACGGCGACGACCGTGACGGACAGGTCGTTGTGGGCCGTGTAGTACGGCTCGCCCTCGACCGGGCCGCCCTGCCCCGACTCGGCGCGGGACCCGGGGTAGACGAAGACCGGGTGCTTGTCGACGACGTCGTCGAGCAGCCGGGCGACCCGCACCCTCGGACCGGTCTCCCCCTGGGGGCGCAGCCACAGGTCCCAGTGGCCGGGCGGCAGTTCGCCGTAGGCGACGGTGAAGCGGACCCGGCCCTTCTCGTCGGACGCGGTGAGGCCGGCGCGTACCGCCGGTGCCAGCCCGTTCTGGTCGGTGATCTCGGCGTATGCGCCGGGGGCGGTCTCGGCGCCGTACAGCCGGGCGGTCACCTCCAGCCGGCCGTCGCCGATGTGGAGTTCGCCGGCCTCGGCGTGGGGGGAGCGCTCCCAGCTGCGGAGGGTGAGGTTGCCGTGCTTGGTGCCGTACGGGATGCGGACGGCGATCCGGCCGGCGGCGGGCGCCGGGGCGCGGTCGACGAGGGAACGCAGATCGTTGACGCCGGGGGACAGCCGCAGCGGCTCGCCGTCGGCCACCTGGAAGTGCACGTCCCAGTAGCCCTCGGGGAGGTCCACGCTGCCCGGCAGCGCGGCCCGCAGACGGCCGTCACCGGCCGGGGTGAGGGGCAGGCGGACCTCCGGGGCGCCGTCGCGGGAGACGAGGACCAACTGGGCGGGGCCGGACTCGCCGAGGTCGGCGACCTCGAAGGTCAGGCCGCCCGCGAAGTCGGCGACGCAGTCGGCGCGCGGGGGCACGGCGGGGTCCTCCCGGTCGTCGTGGCGGGCGGGCTGCCGCGAGGCCAGCGTCATCATGCGGCGCGCCCCTTCTTGGAAGCGGGCGTGACGGCCGGCTTGAGGACGGGCTTGAGGGCGGATCGTCCGGCATCCCGAACGGCGTACGCGCCGCCGAGCAGCGCGCCGCGCGTGCGGTGCAGGGAGCCCCGCATCCGGCCCACCGAGGAGGCGCCGCCGCGGGCCACGAGGTCACCGAAGAGCGTCTCGTAGCGCTCGGCGATCCGGGACGGGTCGAAGCGCTCGGAGTCCTCCAGCGCGGCGTGCGCCATCCGCTGCCGCTTGTCGTCGTCGTTGATGAGTTCCAGCAGCCCGCCGGCGATGGCCTTGATGTTGCCGACCTTGACCAGCCGGCCGTCGACGCCGTCGTCGATGATCTCGCCGGGGCCGTGCGGGCAGTTGGTGGAGACCACCGGCAGTCCGCAGCGCATGGCCTCGACGATGGTCATGCCGAACGACTCCAGGCTGGAGGTGACGGCCGCGATGGAGCCCTTGGCCCACTCGGGCTCGATGGGGTTGGCGGGGCCCATCAGATACACATGGTTGTAGAGGCCCAACTTGTCGACGAGGGCGCGGAGTCTGTCCTTCTGCTTGCCGCCGCCGTAGATCCGCAGACGCCAGTCGGGCCGCTCCTCGCGCACCTTGTCGAAGGCCTTGATGAGCAGGTCGTAGCGCTTGACGGGGGCGAGCCGTCCGGCGGCCACGACCCATTTGCCGGTGCCGTCGGCCGGGTCGATACCGGGCGCGGGCACCGGGTTGGGGACGGCCTGCACCCGGACGCCGGGCAGCCGCATCTTCGAGCCGTACGCGCGCGCGTCGGCCTCGGTGGTCGTGGTGAGCGCGTCGAGCCTCGGGTAGACGCCGCGCAGGGTGGCGCGCAGGGCCGGGGAGTGGCTGTCGAGCGTCAGATGCTCCTGGCCGACGCGGATCGGGCCGCGGCGGGTCTGCCGGGCCATCTGCACGTTCAGCCCGGGGCGGGTGCCGACCAGGACGTCGGCGTCGACCGAGCCGAGGTGTTCGGCGATCCGGCGGTCGGTCAGGGCGCTGTACTGGTGGTGCCGGCCCTCGGCGCGCGGGAAGGCCTTGGCGGGGCGCTCCAGGTCGGCGTGGCCCTTGTCGGCGCCGCCCTCCCGGATGTCGACCAGACCGTGCAGCCGGACCTTCGGGCTCACGTCGAAGACGGGCTCGTCACGGTGGCGGAAGACGGAGACGATCTCCACGTCGTGCTGTTCTGCCAGGGTGTTCGCAAGGTTGTACGTCGTACGGATCGTTCCGCCGATCCCGTACGCGTTGTGTATGAGGAAAGAAATGTGCATGCGTCCCCCGAACCCCCTGATTTCCCTGGTCATCAGCTGATTTCCCCGGTCATCCGTCCATGGCGGTGCTGGTCCACCGCCACACGCTTAGACCCGGGATCCCTGGGAATGGTTGGACATCATCATCAAGTCGTTCTGCAACGGTTGCCCGATCGATAGGCGCGGGAGGGAACCTGTTCGCCTCGAAACGCATCAGGGCCTGTAGGGCAGTTGGGGCACGTCGAAGCAGTTGTCGTTCATGTCCCCCTGGCTCAGCCACCCCTTCCCGTCCTGCCAGCGGGCCACGGACACACAGGTCCTGCGGGTCTCGGGGGGCTCGGCGAGCCGCTCGAAGCGGACCGGGACGAGCAGTCCGTCGGCGCTGTAGGGCTCGGCGCGGTTCATGAACCGGTCGACGCACGCGCGCGTGACGCCCTGTGCGCCGTCCGCGCATGATCGGGCCGCGTCCGTGAACCACATCGCGGCGGCCCAGCCCTCCACCTGCCACTGGGAGTGCGTCTCCAGGCCCTTCGTCGCCTCCCGGAACTCCCGCACGGCCGCGTCGCCGTCGTCCGCGAAGTTGCGGCTGGAGCCGGTGGCCCACAGGGCGTTGCGGCAGCGCGGGGCGTCCTTGTAGTCCTCGGCGACCGTGGAGGTCCAGTTCTGGACGTTGGTGACCTTGGCCGTGAGTTCGGCGCCCACCTCGTCCAGCGCCTCGCAGAGCCGGGCGTTGCCATGTCCGTCGATGGCGTCGAAGACCAGGTCGGCGCCCTGCTCCCGGATGTCGGCCGCCGCAGCGCGGAAGTTGGGCAGCGCGAAGTCGAG
This sequence comes from Streptomyces griseiscabiei, assembly GCF_020010925.1. Classification (NCBI taxonomy): domain Bacteria; kingdom Bacillati; phylum Actinomycetota; class Actinomycetes; order Kitasatosporales; family Streptomycetaceae; genus Streptomyces; species Streptomyces griseiscabiei. The sequence continues at coordinate 3,196,998 of NZ_JAGJBZ010000001.1, forward strand.
CTGCTCGGTGACCACCCGGTACCCCTCGGCCTTCAGCCCCTGGACGACCAGCCGGGCGTAGGCGGCCGACGCGGACTGGTTGTACGAGACCACGGCGGCGGTGCGGGCCCCGTGCTCGCGCTTGAAGTAGCGGTAGACCTCGGTGCCGCCGTACTGCTTCCCGTCCCAGCCGGTCGTGCCGTTCCGGGGCGCGAGGCTGCCGTAGACGCTGTACAGGTACGGATACGTGTCGTACGCCGGGCCGATGGGCTGGCCGCCGATGTCGGGCACGCGCGCGCGGGCGACGCGGGAGGCGCCCGCGTAGTCGAGGGCGGTGGTGGCGACCAGCGCCACCACCTCGTCCTCCTCGACGAGCCGGTGCACGCACTCGTTGTTGCCGACGCCGCTGCCCCCGTCGTCGCACTCCCGCACCTCGACCCGGCGGCCGTCGATACCGCCGCGCGCGTTGAGCGCGGCGAACCAGGCCTTCGCCCCGTCGCGCGGCCCGGTGAACGCGGTCCCGCCGACCGGGCTGGTGACGCTGGTGATGATCCCGACGCGCAGCGGTTCGGCGCTCGCCGGGGCCGGAGCCGTGCCCCGGTCCTCGAAGTCGCTCTCCGGGAGCCGGCTGCCGCAGGCCGTCGCCAGGAGCAGCAGCAGGCCGGCGGCGGCCGTCTCAGCAGCCCGGGCCCGGAGTCGCATTGCCGCTCAGCGCGACCAGTCCGCACAGCGTCTTGACGGACACCTTCCAGGTGCCGTCCTGCTCGACGGCGGTGCCCGCCGCGTCCGGCAGGGCCGTGGCGCCCTCCAGGAGCAGGGTGTACGTCACGTCGGCGCCGGTCGCGGAGGTGAAGGTGACCTTCCGGACCTCGGCCTCCACCTGTCCGCCGCGCTCGTCGCCGCTGAACGCCGCGAGGACCGGGCCCATCTCGTCGCCGTTCTCCAGCACGGCCTGCTTCTCCTCGGTGGAGGTGGCGGGGTCGAAGAACGTCTTCCAGTTCTTCTGGATCTCCTTCTCCGCCGCCGCGGTGTCCGCGGGCCCGCTCGCGCTGGTGTCCTCCTCGGTCGGCTCGCGGGGCGTGTCCGTCCGCTCGACGGAGGGGGTGGGCGGTGCGGTGTCGCCGCCGCCTCCGCTGTCGTCGCTGCACGCCGCGAGGGCCGGGGCGAGGAGGAGGGCCAGGGCGGCGGCCAGCGCCGTACCCCGTCCCGCCGCCCTGGGCCCGCGCCCGTTCGCCCGCCTGAGGTCGCTCCCGAGAACCATCTGGCTCACCACCGGGTGTCGGTCCGGGCGGCACGCGCCCGGTTCTTTCAGGGTCAGCTTGCAGGGGGCATAGTGCAAGCCATCGGCTGAGATGGACAGACACACGACGTGTGGGAGCCGCGGATGCCCCGGATGCCTCGTATGCGGACGGCCCGAGCGTGGACCGCGCACCCCGTCGTGTGGGCCGGGTGGGCCGCGCTCGCCGGCGGGGCGGTGCTGTGCGTCGTCGGCTGGTACGGCGTCTCCGGCGAGCGCTTCGCCGCACGGCAGCTCCCCTATCTCGCCTCGTGCACGGTCCCCGGCGCCGCGCTGATCGTCGCGGGCGCGGTGCTGCTCGCGCACGGCCGCGACGCCCTGGCCACGTCCCGGGTCGAGGAGCTGTACGGCCTTCTGGTCGCCGCCGGACCGGAAGGCACCGCCGAGGCGTCCGGGCGGGCGGTGGCGCCCCTCGCCGTCAGCGGCAGGCTGCTGATGGTGCCCGGCGGCACGCTCTGGCACCGCGCGGACTGCCCGCTGGTGGCCGGGAAGGCGGAGGCGGTGCCGGTGGACTCCCGGGTGCTGACGAGCGGCGAACTGCGGCCGTGCCCGATCTGCGAGGCACCCGACCGGGACGACGACACCGCCGCCCCGGAGGCGGACATGGGGACCGGCCCCGCCACGGACCCCACCGCCGATTCCGCGGCCGATTCCGCGGCCGATTCCGCTGCGGACCCCGAAGAGGGCTGATGGCGTCGCTGACGTACGACCTCACGCTCGCGGGGCTCTCGGTCGGCAGCGCGGCGGCACTCACCGGGATCGGGCTGATCGTGACGTACCGGGCGACCGGTGTGCTCAACTTCGCGCACGGGGCGATCGCGATGGTGTGCGCGTATCTGCTGCGCCAGTTCACCGTGGAGTGGGGGTGGCCCCTCTGGCCGGGCGCCCTCGTGACCCTGCTGCTGGTGGCGCCCGCCCTCGGCCTGGCCCTGGAGCGCTTCGTCTTCCGCCCGCTCGCCGTGCTCGGCGGCGACCCCGCGCGGACCCTGGTCGCCTCCATCGGCGTCTTCGTCCTCCTCGTCGGCGGGGCCGCACTGCTGTGGGGCCAGGGCGCGCGGGACGACGCCCCGACGCTGCTGTCGGCGGACCCTTGGGGCCCGTTGGCGGTGGCCGTCGCGGTCGCGGCGGCCGTGGGCGCGGTCACCCGCTGGACGCGCTTCGGCCGTGAACTGCGGGCCGTCGTGGACGACCGTTCCCTCGCCGTCCTCGGGGGCATCGACGCGGACCGGGTCGCCGCGGCGGGCTGGGCGTTCGGCTCCTTCACCGCGGGCCTGACGGGGGTGCTCCTCGCGCCCTACGTCCGTCTCGACCCGTACGGCATGCCGCTGCTGGTGATGGAGGTGGTCGCCGTGGCGGTCGCCGCCCGGATGCGGAGCCTGCCGGTGGCCGTGCTCGTCGCGCTGGGCATCGGGGTCGCCCAGAGCCAGCTGGCCCGGTTCCATCCCTCGGGCTGGGCGGAGCCCCTGCTCCAGGCCGTGGCCACCAACCTCTTCGTCGTGGCCCTCCTGATCGCGGCCCTGGTGCTCCCCGGCGTGGGCACCCGCGACGCGCTGCCCCGCCCGGCGACCGCGCGGGCCGGCGCCCCCGCCGGGGCGTGGATCGTGGCCCTCCTGCTCTTCCTGATCCCGCTGGGCTTCGCGGGCCGCGACCTGCACACGGCCGTCCAGGTCCCGGCGCTGGGCGTGGTCCTGCTCTCCCTGGTGGTGGTGACGGGCAGGGGCGGCCAGATCTCCCTGGGCCAGGCGGGATACGCGGGCCTGGGCGCCCTGTTCACGGCCCTCCTGACGGCCGGCCGTCTCCCCTTCCTCCCGGCGCTCCCCGAACTGGCCGCGCTCCTGATGGCCGTGGTCCTGGTGGCCCCGCTCGGTCTGCTGACCGGCTGGCCCGCGATCAGCCGCCACGGGCTGGCGCTGGCCCTCGCGACGTTCGCCGTCGGCGTCGGTGTGAGCCGCTTCGTCTTCGCCCAGCCGTACGCGACGTCCGGCCTCACCGTCACCCGGCCCCCGGGGTTCGAGGGCGACCGCGCGTACTACGTCCTGGAGCTGTTCCTGCTCTCCCTCGCCCTCCTCGCCACCCACGCCCTGCGCCGGGGCCGCACGGGCCGGGCGCTGGCCGCCGTGCGGGACCACGAGGCGGGCGCCTCGGCGGCGGGCGTCCGTGTCCCCGCGCTGAAACTCGCGGCGTTCGTGACGGGCGCCGCGCTCGCCGCCCTCGGCGGCGGCATGCTCGCGATGGGCGTCCGCGCGTTCGACCCCACCGCCTACGACCCCGTCCGCGGCCTCCTCTGGTTCGCCGCGATCGTCGTCCTCGGCGCCGACAGCACCCTCGGCGCCCTCGCGGCGGCCGCCCTGCTGGTGGGCCTGGACGCGGGCACCGAGGGCGGCGTGGCAGCCGCGGTCATCGGCATCCTGGCGCTACTGGTGGGCCGCCTCCCGGACGGCCCCCAGGAAGCGGTACGGGCGGGGTACGCACGGCTTCGGGCGGGGGCGAGGTCCCGAGGAGACCTGACGGCGGCGGGGCGACGGGCTCGGGAGAGGGTACGGGCGGGGGTGCCGATCGGGGCGGGGAGCGGGGGGCTGAGGAAGGCGGCGGGGTTCAGCGGCGCGACCGGGGCCGGTGGGAGCCGAGGCGGGGCGGGCAGACAGGGCTGGCCCGGGGGCACGTCCGAGGTGGCGAAGACGATGGATGCCCCGGCAAGGGCAAGGGCAAAGGGCACCGGCGCGGGCCACCGAGCCGGGGGTCGGGGCTCCGCCGAGAATCCGCCCCCGCCCGGTGACGTGCCTGTCCGCAGGGGCCGTGGCGACGGACGCGGGCCAGGCGGCACCGGCCCCGGACAGACCTCGGCCGGGGCCGGACGCTCGCCGCAGGACGGGACGGGAGCGGGCGGACCCGAGCGCCGCGAAGGACAGCCCGGTGGCAGCGGCCCCGGGCCCAGCGGGGAGCAGCCCAATAACCCGCACCGGCCACCCACACCCGGTGACGTGCCCGTCCGCAAGGCCCGTGGCGACGGACGCGCGCCTGGCACTACCGGCTCCGGACACCCGTCGCAGGACGGGACGGAAACGGGCGGACCCGAGCCCCACGCAGGACAGCCCGGTGGCAACGGCCCCGGGCCCGGCGGGCAGCAGCCCGACACCCCGCACCGGCCACCCCTGCCCCGAGACGTGCCCGTCCGCAGAGCCCGTGGCGACAGCCACAGGCCCGGCGGCACCGGCCCCGGACAAACCTCGGCCCGGGCCGAACACCCGCCCCAGGGCGGAACGGAAACGGACGCACCCGAACCCCGCGCAGGACAGCCCGGTGATCCCGGCTCCGGCGGGGAGTCGCCCGGCGCCCCCGCCGGCTCCCCGCTTCGTCCCGCCGCCACCCCGGCCCACCACACCCCCCGCTCCCCGCGCCCCCTTCCGGTCGGGCCCTCGCTCCGGGCGCGTCGGCTCCGGCTCCGCTACGGCGAGTTCACGGTGCTCGACGGTGTCGACCTGGATGTCCTGCCCGGCCGGGTCAGTGCCGTCGTGGGGCCGAACGGGGCCGGGAAGAGCACTCTCTTCCACTGTCTCGCCGGGACGCTGCGGCCCGGGGGCGGCCGGGTGTGCCTCGGGGGGCGGGACATCACGCGGGTGCCGGCCCACGCCCGTACCCGGCTCGGGATCGCCCGCACGTTTCAACAGCTCGCGGTCTTCCCGTCGTTGAGTGTGGCCGAGAACGTCCGTGTGGGCGCCGAGCAGGGGCGGGTCGCCGATCCCGGTGCGGCGGAGCGGGCGTTGCGGCTGTTCGGGCTGGACGGGCCGGTACGGGCGGCGCCGGCGGCCGGACTGCCGACCGGGACGCTGCGACGCGTCGAGCTGGCGAGGGCGCTCGCCGGGAGCCCCCACGTCCTGCTGCTCGACGAGCCCGCCGCCGGCCTCGACACCACCGAGATCGCCGCCCTCGTCCGCGTACTGCGCGCCCTCGCCGACGACGGCACGGCCCTGCTGGTCGTCGAGCACGACCTGGACCTCGTCGCGGATCTCGCGGACGTCGTGCACGTGATGGCGGCGGGCCGGATCGTCACGTCCGGCCCCGCCGCCCACGTCCTCCGCCCGCCCCAGGCGGGCCCGGCCGCCCCGGACACCCGGGTGGGCGAGCGATGACCCTCCTCTCCCTCCGCCGCGCGCGCGTCCGCCACGGCCCCGTGGAGGCCCTGCACGGTCTCACCCTCGCCGCCCCGGGTCCCGGGGTCACCGTGCTGCTCGGCCGCAACGGCTCCGGGCGTACGACCGCGCTGCGGGCCCTCGCCGGGACGGTGCCGCTGTCCGGCGGCGCCGTGGTGTGGGACGGGGTCGACGTGACCCGGACGCCCGCGTACGAGCGGGCCCGCCGGGGTCTGGTCCTCGTACCGGAGCGGCGGGCCGTCTTCGGTTCGCTGACCGTGCGCGAGAACCTCGGACTCGCCGCGCCGGACCTCGCGTACGCCCTGGACGCCTATCCGCCGCTCGAACCCCTGCTCCCCCGCCGTGCCGGCACCCTCTCCGGGGGCGAGCAGCGCATGCTCGCCCTCGCCCGCGCCCTGTCGGCCCGCGCGCGCGTGGTCCTCGTCGACGAACCCGCCCAGGGCATGTCGCCGGCGGTCGCGGCCCGTACGTACGAGCTGCTGGGCCGGCTCGACGCGTGCGTGGTCGTCGCCGAACAGCGGCTGCCGCCGGGCCTGCGCGAGGTACCGGGCGTGCTCGTGTACGAACTCCGGCGCGGGGCGCTGGCGTTCGCCGGCGAGGCGGCCGAACTCGCCTGATCCGGCACGGCGCGGGTCCCGCCCGGCACATCGGCCGGACGGGACCTCGGCGCCCCGGGCCCGGGCACACCGGCCAAGGAGCAACCGGCCAGGGGTCAGAGATCGAGGCGCTGTCCGGGCACGATCATGTTCGGGTCGCCGCCGATGACGGCCTCGTTCGCGGCGTAGACCTGCCGCCAGGTGGTCCCGTGCCGGGCGGCGATCCCGCTCAGGGTGTCGCCCTGGCGGACGGTGTAGTCACCGCGGGACGCGCTGCGGTCCGGGTGGGCGGGGGCGCGCGACGGCGCCTTCGATGCCTTCGGGGTCTTCGAGGGGGCCTGCTTCACGGCCTTCCCGGATCCGGTGGGCGCCGCCGGCGCACTGCCGGACGCTCCCGCGCGACCGGAGCAGGTGGGCCACGCTCCCCAGCCCTGCGCGCGCTGGACCTTGGTGGCGACGGCGATCTGCTGGGACTTGGAGGCCTTGTCGGCGGTGGCCGCGTAGGCCGTGCCGCCGTAGGCGCGCCAGGTGGAGGGCGCGAACTGCAGGCCGCCGTAGTAGCCGTTGCCGGTGTTGATGTGCCAGTCGCCGCCGCTCTCGCACCGGGCGATGCGGTCCCACACCCCGCTGTCGGCCGCCGAGGCGCTGCCGGTGACGGTCAGGAGTCCGAGCGGGGCGAGCAGGGCCGCCCCGGCGAGAACCGCCGTCGTACGCGTCCTTCGGGCGCTGCCGCGCGTGGTGTCGGCACATCCACATCCAGGCATGAAGATCCCTCTCCACGGACCCGGGGTCCCCCAGGACGGGGCGCTTCCCGCGGACGACCGCGGGTGTCGCGCTCCGCCCCGTCCGCCGGAGATGCTGCTCGCGCGCTGTCTGGCTCTGCGCGGCCGGCGGACGTACCCGAGCGGTGCTCGTTGCACACGGCGAGGAACGTAGGGAGGTTGACGGGCTGTCAGCAAGCGATCGCTTGTCATCCGAGGCCAGTTCGCCGTTACCCCGAGTAGCGATCAATTCCGGCCACCCACTTCATTCCCTGATTTCGTGACATGTCGGCCAGGTGCCCGGTCTCTCTGTGACCCACCTCACCGGGTCAACTTCGCCGGACCCTCGGGAAGTTGGCGCGGAGTAACCGATTCCGCCCGGAGATTCACCCTGCGCTGCGGTTGGTTCGATTCCGTTCGTCATCGGGCGTGACTCCGGCCACAGATCGCCCGTTGTCTTCTGCATGGGCCGGAACCTCCGCGCTCATGGGCCGGGCGCCACCCGGCACCGACACCGCACCGCATCCCGAGGAGCCACCGTGCCGCGCATGCTCGACGTCAGCGACGAGGTACGCGCCGAGATCGGCGACGAAGAAGCCGACCGGCTGCTCGCCGGAGAGAACGCCCCCGGCGGCTACGACTGCACGTCGTGCCGTACCCCCGGCGACTCCGAGCAGGAGCGCACCAGCACCGTCCTCTTCGTCGGCGACGAGACAGCCGTGCTCGCCTTCGCCCACGCCACCTGTCTGCCCTCCCAGGTCGTCCAGGTCACCGAGGAGCAGTTGCAGGGCGCCGCCCGTTCCATCGCCGGGGACGCCCCGGCCCAGGCCGCGCCCGAGCAGGCCGTGCTCGGCGTCACCAGCGGACTGATCCTGCTCAGCGGCGAGCTGCACCCGGCGCTGGTCGTGGAGCCGACCGCCCCCATCGCCCGCCCGGGTACGACGGGCGTGGGCGACGACTTCCTGCCGCTGCTCATCGAGCAGGGCTTCATGCCGCTCCCCCAGATCGACTCCGTACCGCCCGTGCTGCACGGCTGGTCCGTCCTGCTCGCCATGGGTCAGCTGCACGCCATCCTGCAGCCGGGGTCCACCGGTGGTTCCCCGGTCGCGTGGTGGCAGGCCCATCAGGCGCTGCAGGTCGCCGACGCGTGGCGGGCGGCGGCGAACAAGCACCAGCAGGTGCTGATGTTCGCGGCGCCGGTGGGGTCGATCGGACGGCAGCCGCGCGAGGACCTGCTGCGGGACGCGCTCGACAAGGCGGCGGGGAACGGCAAGCTGGTGGCGGCGACCCTGCCGCTGGCCGGCACCTGATCGCCTCGCCCCGGGTGCGCCCCAAAGCCGCGCCCGCCCGGCCCGGAGGCTGAATGGTTGAGCTAGCGCATCTCTTCCCCCGTGGGGTCGTTGGCACAGACGTGCACGCATACGACGTACCTCGCCGCCAGTCCTATCAGTCGATCCCGTCCATGCGGCCGACTCAGGATCCGTCGGGCGGGCCCTCGGCCACGCCCATCTACGACTCGCTCTACGCGGAGTGGGTCAGGACCTACCGGACCCTGCCGGGCGACCGGCACGGCGAGGAGGGGTTGGGGTTCACGGGCTTCGGCAGCCTGTCGCACGGCTCGGGCGGACATCGCACCGCCGGGTCGTACGCAGCCGATTCCTACGGCTCCCGGCACGCGGCGGGGCATCTCGCCACCCAGCGCGAGACCCAGCCCGGTCACACGGCCACGACGGCGGCCGTGTGGCAGCCGGTCGGGCGGATCCCCACCGGACACACCGGGATGCACCACATCCCGTCGCCGCTGCCGCCGGGACCGCGCCGGGGTCTTTGAAGCGGGCACCTCGGGCACATGAGGAGGCGGCCACCCGGTATCCGGGTGGCCGCCTCCTCATGTCGTACGGGCGCTGCCTACTTCTTCTTGCCGCGCTTCTCGCGCACCCGTACCGAGATGTGGATCGGGGTGCCGTCGAAGCCGAACTCCTCGCGCAGCCGGCGTTCGATGAAGCGGCGGTAACCCGCCTCGATGAAGCCCGAGGCGAAGAGGACGAAGCGCGGCGGCTTGGTGCCGGCCTGGGTGCCGAAGAGGATGCGGGGCTGCTTGCCGCCCCGGATCGGGTGCGGATGGGCGGCGACCAGTTCGCCGAGGAAGGCGTTCAGGCGGCCGGTCGGGACACGCGTCTCCCAGCCGGCGAGGGCCGTCTCGATCGCGGGGACCAGCTTCTCCATGTGCCGGCCGGTACGCGCCGAGACATTGACCCGGGGCGCCCAGGCGACCTGGCCGAACTCGGTCTCGATCTCCCGCTCCAGGTAGTAGCGGCGCTCCTCGTCGAGGGTGTCCCACTTGTTGTAGGCGATGACCATCGCGCGGCCCGCCTCGACGGCCATCGTCACGATCCGCTGGTCCTGCACCGAGATGGACTCGGAGGCGTCGATGAGGATGACGGCCACCTCCGCCTTCTCGACGGCGGCGGCGGTGCGCAGCGAGGCGTAGTAGTCGGCGCCCTGCTGGAGGTGGACGCGCTTGCGGATGCCCGCCGTGTCGACGAACTTCCAGACGACACCGCCGAGTTCGATCAGCTCGTCGACCGGGTCGCGGGTGGTGCCCGCGATCTCGTTGACGACGACGCGCTCCTCGTTCGCCACCTTGTTGAGGAGGGAGGACTTGCCGACGTTCGGGCGGCCGATCAGGGCGATCCGGCGCGGGCCGCCGACCGCTGTGCCGAAGGTCTGCTGGGGCGCCTCGGGGAGGGCCTCCAGGACGGCGTCCAGCATGTCGCCGGTGCCGCGGCCGTGCAGCGAGGAGACCGGGTGGGGCTCGCCGATGCCGAGGGACCACAGCGCGGCCGCGTCGGCCTCGCCGCTCGGGCCGTCGACCTTGTTGGCACAGAGCACCACGGGCTTGCCCGCCTTGCGGAGGAGCCTGACGACGGCCTCGTCGGTGTCGGTGACGCCGACCTTGGCGTCGACGACGAACACGACGGCGTCGGCGGCCTCGATGGCGTACTCGGCCTGGGCGGCGACGGAGGCGTCGATACCGAGGACGTCCTGCTCCCAGCCGCCGGTGTCGACGACCTTGAAGCGGCGGCCCGCCCACTCGGCCTCGTAGGTGACACGGTCGCGGGTGACGCCGGGCTTGTCCTCGACGACCGCCTCACGGCGGCCGATGATGCGGTTCACCAGGGTCGACTTGCCGACGTTCGGACGGCCGACGACGGCGAGGACGGGCAGCGGACCGTGGCCCGCCTCCTCGATCGCGCCCTCGACGTCCTCGATGTCGAAGCCCTCTACCGCGGCGAGCTCCATGAACTCCGCGTACTCGGCGTCGCCAAGCTCTCCGTGCTCGTGCTCGGAGGGAAACTGGTCGTTCATGAAGTCCGTACCTCGTAGTTCATCGTGGTGATCGGTGGAGCATCCGGCCAGTCGGCCGGCTGAACCACTACTCAGTGTCGCCCAGCGCCCGATCGGACGCCCGGCGTTTTACCGGCGGCCGGTGAGCCGCCGGGCGTGTTCCAGGTGGGCGCCGAGCTGCTGCTGGATGCGCACGGTCGCCTCGTCGAGTGCCTTGCGGGTGCGCCGTCCGCTGCCGTCGCCCGCCTCGAACGGGTCGCCGAAGACGATGTCGACGCGGGAGCGCAGCGGGGGCAGCCCCTTGATCAGCCGGCCGCGCCGCTCGGTGCTGCCGAGGACCGCGACCGGGACGATCGGCGCCCCGCTGCGCACGGCGAAGTAGGAGAGCCCGGCGCGCAGCGAGGCGAAGTCGCCCTCGCCGCGGGTGCCCTCGGGGAAGATGCCGAGCACACCGCCGCCCGCGAGGACGGCGAGCGCCCGGGTGATGGCGGTGCGGTCGGCGGTCGAACGGTCCACCTCCACCTGGCCCACGGCGCGCATGAACGGTCCGAGCGGACCGACGAACGCCTCCTTCTTGACCAGGAAGTGCGACGGCCGGGGCGCCACCCCGATGACCATGGGCCCGTCGACCATGTGGGAGTGGTTGGGGGCGAGAATCACCGGGCCGGTCACGGGGACCTTCCAGGCGCCCAGCACACGCGGCTTCCACAGCCCGTACATCAGGCCGACGCCGATCCGCCGGCCCACCTCGGCGCCGAGCACGGAAGGAGCCCCGGCCGACGGTGTCCCGGCCGAGGTCCTCCGGGCCGACGGGGCCCGGTCCGCGGAAGCCTCGCTCACTTCCCCGCCCGCTTCTCCTCGACGAGGGTGACGACGCACTCGATGACCTGCTGGAGGGTGAGGTCCGAGGTGTCCACCTCGACCGCGTCGTCCGCCTTGGCGAGCGGCGAGGTCTTGCGGCTGGAGTCGGCCGCGTCCCGCTTGAGCAGGGCCTCGCGGGTCGCCTGCACGTCGGCGCCCTTCAGCTCACCGCTGCGGCGGGCGGCACGGGCCTCCGGGGAGGCGGTGAGGAAGATCTTCAGGTCGGCGTCCGGCAGGACGGTCGTACCGATGTCGCGGCCCTCGACGACGATGCCGTCCTCGGCGCCCGACGCGATGGAACGCTGCAGCTCGGTGATCCGGGCCCGCACCTCGGGGACGGCGCTCACGGCGCTGACCTTGGAGGTGACCTCCTGGGTGCGGATCGGGCCGGCGACGTCCGTGCCGTCGACGGTGATGGTCGGCCCGGACGGGTCGGTCCCCGAGACGATCTCCGGCTTGCCCGCCACGGCGGCGATCGCGGAGGGGTCCTCTATGTCGATGCCGTTGGTGACCATCCACCAGGTGATCGCCCGGTACTGGGCGCCGGTGTCCAGATAGCTCAGCCCGAGCTGCGCGGCCACGGCCTTCGAGGTGCTCGACTTGCCCGTGCCGGAGGGGCCGTCGATGGCAACGATCACTGTGGCGCGTTCCACTGGGGAGCACCTTTCCTGGTCCGAGGTGGTGGGGCGGGACGGAAGGCGCCCCGGACAAGGGTACTGGGTGCGCGTAGCCCGTCCGGCCGCACCCGCCGCCGCCCCGCTACTGCCGGATCGCCCAGCCCCGCTCCCGCAGTGCCCCCGTCAGCACCACGGCCGCCTTCGGCTCCACCATCAGCTGCACCAGACCCGCCTGCTGCCCCGTGGCGTGCTCGATACGGACGTCCTCGATGTTGATCCCGGCGGCGCCCGCGTCGGCGAAGATCCGGGCCAGCTGCCCCGGCTGGTCGTCGATGAGGACGGCCACGACCTCGTAGGCGCGCGGGGCGGACCCGTGCTTGCCGGGGACGCGGACCTGTCCGGCGTTGCCGCGGCGCAGGACGTCCTCGATGCCGGTGACGCCCTCGCGGCGCTTGGCCTCGTCGGAGGCCTGGAGGGCGCGCAGGGCCTGGACGGTCTCGTCGAGGTCGGCGGAGACGTCGGCGAGGAGGTCGGCGACCGGGCCGGGGTTGGCGGAGAGGATGTCGATCCACATGCGCGGGTCGGAGGCCGCGATCCGGGTCACGTCCCGGATGCCCTGCCCGCACAGCCGTACGGCCGACTCCTCGGCGTGCTCCAGCCGGGCGGCGACCAGGCTGGAGACGAGGTGCGGCATGTGCGAGACCAGGGCGACGGCCCGGTCGTGGGCGTCGGCGTCCATGACCACCGGGACGGCCCGGCAGTGCGAGACCAGCTCCAGGGCGAGGTTCAGGACCTCGGTGTCGGTGTCGCGGGTCGGGGTGAGCACCCAGGGGCGGCCCTCGAAGAGGTCGCCGGTGGCGGCCAGCGGGCCGGACTTCTCGCGGCCCGACATGGGGTGGCTGCCGATGTAGGCGGAGAGGTCGAGGCCCAGCTCCTCCAGCTCACGGCGGGGGCCGCCCTTGACGGAGGCCACGTCCAGGTAGCCCCGGGCGAGGCCCCGGCGCATGGCGTCGGCGAGGGTCGCCGCCACATGCGCGGGCGGGGCGGCGACGATCACCAGGTCCACCGGGCCCTCGGGCGCCTCGTCGGTGCCGGCGCCGAGCGCGGCGGCGGTACGGGCCTGCTCCGGGTCGTGGTCGCTGAGGTGGACGGCCACCCCGCGCTGCGCCAGGGCGAGGGCGGCGGAGGTGCCGATCAGCCCGGTGCCGATGACGAGTGCGGTTCTCACTGGGCGATGTCCTTGCGGAGTGCGGCGGCGGCCCCCAGGTACACGTGCGCGATCTCCGAGCGCGGCCGGTCGGACTCGATGTGGGCGAGTATCCGGACGACCCGGGGCATGGCCCCCTCGATGTCCAGCTCCTGGGCGCAGATCAGCGGCACGTCGGCGAAGCCGTCGCCGAGCTTGCGGGCGGCGGCGGCCGGGAAGTCGCTGTGCAGGTCGGGCGTGGCCGTGAACCAGACGCTGATCAGATCGTCCGGACCGAGCCCGTTGCGCTCCAGGACCGCGGTGAGCAGCTCGCCCACCTGCTCGTCCATGTGCCCCGCCTCGTCCCGTTCGAGTTGGACGGCGCCCCGGACCGCTCGTACCGCCACGGCTCTGCTCCTCGCTGGTGTGCATCCGGGACATACGTCCCGGCTCGTCGTACGACCAGCCTAGTCAGCACTCCCCGGGCCGGTGCGCGGCGCCCGCCTGCCGAGACACCCGGTCCGGGAGGCGTTCCCGGTGGAGGATCTTCTCCGCCGGGCGGGACAATGTCTCGCGAACGTCACTGTCCCGTCACTTGGGGGCGAAATACCCCTATGCGCCCCTGGACGGCGCCCCACGGGTCCGCTTGCATGGGGGAGGCCGTCCGCGCCACGCCTCGGGGGAGGCTCGTATGAAGCGCTCCGGACCACTGGTCACTCTGCTCGGCGGGCTGGTGCTGGCCCTGGTCCTGCTGTCGTTCAACGCGACGACCGGGACCCGCGCCGGCTCGGCCTCCACCGCCGCCGACCCGCCGCCCGCCTCGGCCGCGCCGGGCCGGTCGCCGAGCCCGTCGCCGTCGACGACCTCGCCGTCGCCGAGCCCGACACCCTCTCCGCCGGCCGACGGCGACTACGCGGGCCGCACCGACGACGACTCCGCCGCGATCGCGGTGACGCTGCGCGACGGGAAGGCGGTGGCGTACTTCTGCGACGGCCGCGCCCAGGAGTCCTGGCTCAAGGGCGAGGTCGAGGACGACGGCGGGATGAGGCTCACGAGCAAGGACGGCGCCGAGCTGAACGGCACGCTGAAGGGCGGGAGCGTCCGGGGCACGGTCGGCATCGGCGGCCGGGAATACGCCTTCACGGCACCCGGGACGGGCGAGACCGCGCTGTACCGGGCGACCGCCAATGTCCGCGGGGCCGAGGTCGACGGCGGCTGGATCGTGCTGTCGGACGGCGGGCAGGTCGGCATCGTCAAGCGGGACGGCAAAGCCGCGGCGGCGCCGGAGATCGACCCGGAGACCGGTGCGGTGACGGTCGACGGACAACGGCTCACGGCTCGCCCCGTCACCCCGGAGGGCACCTCATGACCGTCGACCCGAGCGCCGCGACCCAGGACTTCCCGTCCCCGTGTCCCGCCTCCGCCACCCGCTATCTGGTCCCGGTCCTCGTGGCCTGCGCGGTGGCGGTCGGCCTCGGGGTCTACGGCCGGGTGCACGACCCGGCGGGCACCGCGTTCAACCTGGCGGGGTTCAGCGGCACGGGCGCCGTGAAGTCGTGGCTGGCGACGGTGTCGTTCGGCTTCGCGCTCGTCCAGCTGACGTCGGCGCTGATGCTGTACGGCAGGCTGCCGGGCCCGAGCTGGGCGGGGGTGCTGCACCGCTGGTCGGGGCGGGCGGCGTTCCTGCTCGCGGTGCCGGTGGCGGTGCACTGTCTGTACGCCCTCGGCTTCCAGACGTACGAATCGCGCGTTTTGTGGCACTCTCTCCTGGGTTGCTTCTTCTTCGGTGTTTTCAGTGCGAAGATGCTGCTGCTCCGCTCGGAGCGACTCCCCGGCTGGCTCCTGCCGATCGTCGGCGGTCTCGTCTTCACCGCTCTCACGGTCGTCTGGCTGACCTCCGCCCTCTGGTTCTTCCGTACGTTCGGAGTGACGACATGACGATGGGTTCGACGCGGCGCACGGTCCTGGCGACCGGCACGGCGGGCACGGTGGCGCTGCTGGTGGGGTGCAGTGAGTACGGCGGTGACGACGGCGACTCCCAGAAGGAGACCGGGAACGAGACCGGGCAGGAGACCTCGCCCGGGGACACCGGTACGGACCGCGCGGGTGAGGAACTGACGAAGACGACCGACATCCCGGTGGGCGGCGGCAAGATCTTCAAGGATCAGAAGGTCGTCGTGACCCAGCCCACGGAGGGCGACTTCAAGGCCTTCTCGGCGGTCTGCACCCACCAGGGCTGCATCGTCAGCGGTATCTCGGACGAGACGATCGACTGCGCCTGCCACGGCAGCAAGTTCAAGATCACGGACGGTGCGGTGGTGCAGGGTCCGGCCACGCAGCCGTTGCCCGCCGAGGAGATCACGGTCTCGGGTAATTCGATTCAGCTGGGCTGAGGCCACCCCGTACGCTCCCGGACATGCAGCCCCCGCCCCCGCATCCGCACACCCTGGTCCGCGAGCACACCGTCTACGCCTGTGTGATGGGGTCGCGGGCCTTCGGCCTCGCCACGGACGACAGCGACACCGACCGGCGGGGTGTCTTCCTGGCCCCCACGGAGCTGTTCTGGCGTTTCGAGAAGCCGCCGACCCATGTGGAGGGGCCGGCGGAGGAGCAGTTCGGCTGGGAGCTGGA
Source organism: Streptomyces griseiscabiei (assembly GCF_020010925.1). NCBI lineage: Bacteria > Bacillati > Actinomycetota > Actinomycetes > Kitasatosporales > Streptomycetaceae > Streptomyces > Streptomyces griseiscabiei. Next base: position 3,212,425 of record NZ_JAGJBZ010000001.1, read on the forward strand.
GCGCTTCTGCGAGCTGGCCCTGCGCTCCAACCCCAACATCCTGGAGTGCCTGCACTCCCCCCTGGTCGAGCACCTGGACGCCACGGGGCGTGAACTGCTCGATCTGCGCGGGGCGTTCCTGTCCCGCCAGGCCCACGAGACGTTCGCCCGCTACGCCCTGGGCCAGCGCAAGAAGCTCGACGCGGACGTCCGCACGCACGGCACCCCCCGCTGGAAGCACGCCATGCATCTGCTCCGCCTCCTGACGAGCTGCCGGGACCTGCTGCGCACGGGCACGCTGACCGTCGACGTCGGCGACCTGCGCGAGCCCCTGCTGGCGGTGAAGCGCGGCGAGGCGCCCTGGGCCGAGGTCGAGTCCCGGATGGCCCGTCTGGCGGTGGAGGCCGAGGAGGCGATGTCCCGCAGCCCCCTGCCTCCGGAGCCGGACCGGGCCCGCGTCGAGGACTTCCTCGTACGGACCCGCCGCGCGTCGGCGCTGCGGGCCGCCTGAAGCCTCCGGTCGGCCATCCGCCGGTCCGCCAAGCAGGCTCAGACCTCCAGACCCTCCAGCCGGACGCGGACGACGAAGTCGTGCAGGGCGTCGTACGCGGACGGGTTCTCCGGGAGCACGGACAGGGCCTGTTCCTCGTCCAGCACACCCTGGAGCCGCTCCACGTCCTCGGCGACACGCTCCCGGTCGACGTCCGCCTTGCCGTGTTCCTCGGCCGCCTTCGCCGCGACGAGGTCCGGGAGGTACCCGGGGGCCTCGTCGATCTCCGGCAGCAGCGTCGGCAGATGGGCCCGCACCTCGCCGCTGCGCATGAGGTGGATGCCGGTGAGCAGTACCCGGAACGTGTAGAGCAGCGGCTTGAGTTCGCCGGTCTTCTCGAAGAGCCGCCACTGGGTGGTGGCGAACCCCCGGTAGTGGTGGGCGTGGTGGCGGGTGAGGACGCCCGGGGCGAGCGCGACCAGCTCGCGGTGGGCCTCGCCGGTGTGCACGACCAGCGGGGAGAGCAGCTGCTCCAGCACATAGCCGTTGCGGCGCAGCATCAGCCGGGCGAACTTGCGCAGGTCGTGGGTGACGAGGTCCATCTCGACGCCGTCCCGGTCCCACATCCTCGACCGGGTCTCCTCCGGCTCGCGCAGTCCGACCAGTTCGGCCGCGGGCAGCAGATGCGCGCCGCGCAGGTCGACGTCCGAGTCGCGCGAGGGGAAGCCGTACAGATGGGCTCCGGAGACGGTGGCGAACAGCAGGGGGTCGGGCTGTTCGGCCACCACCGGGGCCAGGTCGAAGCCGAGGGCGTCGGTCGGGGCGTCGGTCATCCCTCAAGCGTCCCAGAGGGCTCCCAGCGAGACGAGGTCGCCCTGGTACTCGATGCGGTCGGCCCACTCGGTGGGCCAGGCGTCCGGCCCGTGGTAGGCGCCCGCGAAGGCACCGGCGAGGCAGGCGATGGAGTCCGAGTCGCCCGAGGTGCAGGCGGCGCGGCGCAGCGCGGTGACGGGCTCGTCGACGAAGAGCAGGAAGCACAGCAGCCCGGTGGCGAGGGCCTCCTCGGCGATCCAGCCCTCCCCCGTGGCCAGGCAGGGGTCCGTCTCGGGCGAGGGCAGCCGCAGCGCCTCCTGGAGGCGGTCCAGGGCGTCCAGGCAGTCGTCCCAGCCCCGGGCGATGTAGTGCTCGGGCGAGGGGTCCTGGCTGTAGGTCCACAGGTCGCCGAGCCAGCGCGCGTGGTAGCGGGAGCGGTTCTCATGGGCGTACGAGCGCAGCCGGCCGACCAGGCCCATCGGTTCGGCGCCCTGGGCGAGCAGCCGTATCGCGTGGGCGGTGAGGTCGGAGGCGGCGAGCGCGGTGGGGTGGCCGTGGGTGAGCGCGGCCTGCAACTGGGCGGCCCCCGCGCGCTGTTCGTCGCTGAGCGGGCCGATCAGACCGAGGGGCGCGACCCGCATGTTGGCACCGCAGCCCTTGGAGCCGATCTGGCTGGCGAACTGCCAGGGGTGCCGCTCGACCGCGAGGAGGTCGCAGGCGACCAGGCAGGTGTGGCCGGGCGCGCGGTTGTTCTCCGGGGAGCGGGACCACTCGACGAACTCCTTGCGCACGGCCCGCTCCAGGGCCTCGGGGCCGAGCGATCCACGGTCCATGGCCGCCCGCAGGCCGTGCCCGAGCGCCAGCGTCATCTGGGTGTCGTCGGTGACGATCGCGGGCCTCGGCAGCTCCATCCGCCGCCAGGGACCGAACTTGGCGAGGATCGACGGGACGTCGTCGAACTCCGTCGGGAAACCGAGGGCGTCTCCGAGGGCGAGGCCGATCAGTGATCCGGTGGCGGAGCGCTTCGTTCGGAGCGTCATGGTCATCAGGGCCGTCCTTCCGTGGTGGGGCGGAGCAGGGGCGGGTGCAGGGCGGTGGCCCCACCCGCTCGGTACAGCGCGGCGGGTTTGCCGCGACCGCCGGTCAGGCGGGCGGCGCCGGGCACCTGTTCGACGAAGCCCGGCGTGGCCAGCACCTTGCGCCGGAAGTTGGGCCGGTCGAGCGGAGTGCCCCACACGGTCTCGTAGACCTGCTGGAGCTCGCCGAGCGTGAACTCGGGCGGACAGAAGGCGGTGGCGAGACAGGTGTACTCCAGCTTGGCGCCGACGCGTTCGTGGGCGTCGGCGAGGATGCGGTCGTGGTCGAAGGCGAGCGGACCGATGGCGTTGAACCGCAGCCACTGGGCCTGGGCCGCGTCGCCACCGCCGTGCGGGACGGGCGGGTCCGGGAACAGCGCGGCGAACGCGACGGTGACGATCCGCATCCGCGGGTCCCGCCCCGGCTCGCTGTAGGTCCGCAGCTGCTCCAGGTGGAGCCCGGCGACGTCCTTGACGCCGGTCTCCTCCGCGAGTTCCCGCCAGGCGGCCTCCTCCGCGGACTCGTTGGGCAGCACGAACCCGCCGGGCAGTGCCCAGCGGCCCTCGTACGGCTCCTGTCCGCGCTCGACGAGCAGCACCTGGAGGGTGCCCGCGCGGACGGTGAAGACGGCCAGGTCGACGGTGACGGCGAAGGGTTCGTAGGCGTACTTGTCGTAGCCCTCGGGTGAGGTCATGGCGGTCGCCCCCCTTTATGGTCACCGTGACTAATAGTCATCACGACTATAAAGGGGGCGGCCCTGGGCCCACAACCCTTTCCGGGGCACGTTCTGCGCCCCGGCCTCCACCCCCGGCTCAGCCGTCCGCGGACGGGGCCTGCGCGGTGAACCGGAAGTCCGGGACCCGCAGGGGCGGCATGGCCGTGCGCGGGAAGTGCATACCGGACTCGCGGGCCGGCGCCCGTTCGGTGCGGCCCGCCTCGACGGCGCGGGACAGGAGGGAGACGGGTGATTCGGCGAAGCGGAAGTCGTTCACGTACGCGGTGACGCGCCCGTCCTCCACGAGGTGGACGCCGTCCCGGGTCAGACCGGTGAGGGTCAGGGTGCCCGCGTCCGTCGGGCGGATGTACCAGAGGCAGCCGACCAGCAGGGCGCGCCGGGTGGACCGGATCATCTCGGCCAGGGAGCGGTCCGCGCCGCCGTCCAGGACCAGGTTGCCCACGGCCGGCCGGACCGGGAGGCCCAGGCGGGCCGCGTCGGCGCGGGAGGCGGACAGGGAGGTGAGGACTCCGTCCTTCATCCAGTACGTGGCCGCCAGCGGCATTCCGTTGTCGGCGGGGTCGGCACCGGCCTGCACGGCTTCCCCGAAGGCGTCCGAGACCGCACCGTGCGAGAGCACGAACGGGCGGCACTCCAGGCCGGGTTCGCGGGGATCGCCGCGCAGGTTCAGCGGCAGCGCGGCGAGGGTGTCCCCGATCCGGGTGCCGCCGCCGGGGCGCGCGAAGACGGTGCGGCCCTCGGCGGCGTCCGCGGCTCCGCCGGCCCGGTACAGGGCGGTCATCAGGTCGGCCACGGCGGCGGGAGCGAGCAGCACCTCGTACCGGCCTGGCGGCAGCTCCCGGTGCGGCAGCGGCTGCCGGACGCGTCCGGTGGTGGCGGCCTCCAGTCCGGGCAGGTCCATGCCGTGGAAGCCGTCCGCGACCGCGCCCGCCCATGCCGTACGGGAGCCGTCGGGGGTGCGGGCGTAGAGGTCGAGCGTGCTGGTCCCGAGGCGGTGGCGCCTGCGGACTCCGGCCGAGGTGCCCAGCCACGCCGTGCCGGTCCGGTGCTGTGCGAACCCGTGCAGGGCACCCTGGGAACGGCCCCGCGCGCGGACCAACTCCGGGATCAGCGCGGACAGTCGATCACGGGCGGGGACGGCTTCGGGGAGTCCGGCGGTGTCGAACGCGCCGTCGCCGCGGATCGGCTCGGGCGCCGCGGTCCCCGTCCCCCCGGCCGCCGCCGGGGCGTCGGTCGGTGCCTCCGAGGCGCGTACCAGTTCCTCCAGGTGATGCCGGTCGCCGACGCTTCCGGAGACCGCCGCGCCGCCGCCCGGCCCGGCGCTGATCACCGTGACCCGGCGGGTGCCGCTCGCGCCGTTCGCGGTGATCTCGTCGCCCGCCCAGCGCAGCCACGCCGTGTCCGTGTCGTCGACGATCACGTCGCAGTGCGCGGCCCGGGACAGGGAGAGGGCGCGCTCGACGATCTCCTGCGGCGGCAGCGGGGTGTTCAACGTCAGTTCTCCTCACGGGAGTTGAGCACATTCACCTGGCGGAAGAGGGCCGCGGGGCTGCCGTGGCCGGCGGGGGCGGCCTGGAGCGGGCGTCCCTTGCCGCAGTGGAAGGCGCCGCACAGGAGATACGTCTGAGGGCCGCCCACCGCTTCCAGGGAGCGCCAGAAGTCCGTGGTCGTCGACTGGTAGGCGACGTCCCCGACCTGTCCGACGAGGCGTCCGGCGCGGATGCGGTGGAAGCGCTGGCCGGTGAACTGGAAGTTCTGCCGCCGGGTGTCGATGGACCAGGAGCCGTCGCCCACGACGTACAGGCCGTCCCGCACCCGGGAGATCAGTTCCGCCGTGTCCGGTCCGTCGGGGGCGGGCCGCAGGGAGACGTTCGGCATCCGCTGGAGCGGCTCCCGGTCGAAGGCGCCCGCGAAGGAGCAGCCGTTGGAGCGCTGGTACCCGGCGCGGGCCGCGCCCGCGCGGTCGACCTGGAACCCGCTCAGGACGCCCGCGCGCACCAGGTCCCAGCGCTGCGCGGCCACCGCCTCGGCGTCGTAGCCGATGGTGGCGAGACCGTGCGGGGCGGTGCGGTCGGCGGTGACGTTCATGGCGGGCGAGCCGTAGCGCAGGGTGCCGACCGCGTCCGGCGAGGCGAACGAGGTGCCCGCGAAGGACGCCTCGTGCCCGAGGGCCCGGTCCAGTTCGGTGGCGTGGCCCACGGTCTCGTGCAGGGTCAGCCACAGGTTCGTGGGGTCGATCACGAGGTCGTACGTGCCCGGCCGCACCGTCGGGGCGGCCGCCTTCTCGGCCAGCAGGGCGGGCAGTGCGGCGAGTTCACCGTCCCAGTCCCACCCGGTGCCGAGCAGATACTCCCAGCCCCGGCCCGTGGAGGGCGCCGTGCTGCGCAGGCTCACCAGCCGGCCGCCGGCCGGGTCCACGGTGTGGGCGGTGAACTCCGGCAGCACCCGCACCCGTTGCTGGAGGACGCGGTTGCCCGCGGTGTCCGCGAGGAACGTGCACTCCCGTACGGCCTGGAGCGCGGCGTCCGCGTGCCGGACCCCGAGGGCGGCGAGGAGCCGGGCGCTGTACTCGCCGAGCACGGCCGTCCGCTCCTGCCCGGACACCTCGAACGGGTCGGTCTCGTACGCGGAGATCCACGTCCGCTCCCCGTACACGGGCTCCGGCGCGAGGTCGACGCGACGGCCGCCGAGGCGGCGGGCGTCCCCGGCGGCCCGCACCGCCTCCTCGACCGCGCCGACGGCCGCGTCGGCACCGCCCGCGGAGCGTGCCGCGAAACCGCGGGCGCCCTCGTGCAGGACCCGCACGGAGAACCCGGCGCTCACCGTGTCGGACGCGCCGGCGGGACGGGCGTCGCGCAGCCGCCAGGACGCGTCGCGTACGTGCTCGGCACGGAACTCCGCGTGCCCGACGCCGAGTTCACGGGCCCGTTCGAGCGCGGCCTCGGCCACGCGGCGCTGCTCGGCGTGGTCGAACTGCGGGCTGATCGCGCGGGCGGACTCGTGGGCGGGCTTGTGGCCGGAGTCGCGGGTGGTCGCACGGCCCATGCGGGGGCTCTCCTTCAAGGCCTGGCGGTCACGTCGTGACCGTGGGTTCGGGTGTCTCCCGGGGCGGGGGCGAGCCCCGGTGCACGTCGTCGTCCGGGCCCGGGTCGAGGTCACCGTCCGCCGTGTCCCGTTCCGCCGTGTCCTGTTCCGCCGGGCCCCGCTCGGCCGGTACGCCGCGCACCGCGCCGGTCATCAGCACCGCCACGGCCAGGGCGCAGCCCGTCAGCAGCCACCACAGGGTGTTCGCGCCGTGGTCCAGCGCGCTGGTGACCAGGAGCGGGGTCATCGCGTTGGCCAGGCCGATGAACAGCTGGTTGAACGCCAGGTAGGAGCCGCGCCGCTCGTCCGGGGAGAGGGCGGTCAGCAGCGTCAGTACGGCCTGGGAGGCCAGGAGTTCACCGACCGTGTAGATCACCATGGCGGCGATCAGGACGACGGTGCGGGGCGTCGGCGCGAGGTGGGCCGCGGCGGCGAGGGCGGCGGGCAGGGCGATGTGCAGGACCGCGCCCACCGCGACCAGGACGGCGGGCCGCACCCGTTCCACCCGGTGCGCCACGGGGACCTGGAACACGGCCAGGACCACGGTGTTCAGGGCGAACAGCACACTCGTCGTCCACGCGGGCGCGCCGACGTCGCGCACCAGGTGCACCGGCAGCGCCACCTCCACGCTCACCGCGATGATCCACAGACCGGCGCCCGCGGCGACCACCCCGCGGAACGGGCCGCTGCGCCAGGGCCGGGCCTTCTCCGCCGTACCGGACCCGACCCCGGCCTTCGCCGGACGGGACGCGGGCAGCGCGACGTACAGCAGGGCGGCGAGCGCGATGCACACCGCGTTGCCCGCCCCGACGCCGTGCAGCACCTCCGGCGACGCGGAGGCGGTCAGCCCCGCCGCGAGCGCGCCGAGCCCGAACCCGGCGTTGAACAGCGCACGGGACAGCGCCATCCAGCGTCCCGGTGGCTCCTCGCCCGCCAGCACCTTCGCCAGCGCCGGGGTGGCCGCCTGCTCGGTGCGCATGGTGAGCGCGACCAGCACGCTCAGCACCAGGAACGGCCAGAACGAGTCCACCAGGAGGTACCCGGCGAACGCGGACGCCCGCACCACCGTGCTGACCAGCAGCACCTGCCGGGGGCCGAACCGGTCGATCAGCCGTCCCACGTACGGAAGCAGCGGCAGGGCGAGCAGCGCGGCCACCGTGAGGGCGGCGCCGATCCGGGTGAGCGAGGTGTCCAGGACGGACTGGAAGAACAGCAGGGAGAACGGGTAATAGATGCCCATGCCCACGGAGTTGGCGAAGGTGGCGCCCGCGAAGGCGGGCACCCCGGGCCCCGTCGGCAGCGCCCGGCGCAGTTGCCTCAGCACGGCGCGTCGACGGCGGGCGCCAGCATGACGGCCGCGGTGTCCGCCCAGCGGGCCGCCTCGGCGGGGGTGTCCGCCCGGACCACCACATGTCCGAGGACGTCGGCGTTGCTGCGCGGCCGGCGCACCTCGCCTCCCGGAGCCGCGTACAGGTCGACGGCGACCACACCGGGCAGCCGCCGTACCAGGTCCTCGCCCTCGAACCCGCGCAGTACGCCGTCGTCGGCCGCCGTCAGATAGCGGGACGCGGCGGCCCGGGTGTGCTCCACCACGACCTCGGGCTCCTGCCCGACGTGCAGCCTGACGACCTCGCGCAGCAGGTCGAGGCCGGTGGCCTCGTGGATGATCCGGCCGATCTGGGCGCCGCCCATCCGGGCGTTGATCTCCACCAGGCGGGGCCCGTCGGGGGTCACCTTGATCTCGACGTGCGCGGCGCCGAAGTCGTGGCCGATCGCCTTGAGCGCGTCGAGCGCGGCCCGGGTGACCTCGTCGCGCACGGAATCGGGAAGCTGGGTCGGGAACGTCTCGCCGGTCTCCACGAAGTACGGGTGCGCGGTGAGCGCCTTGTCGGTGACGCCGACGACCTGGGGCCCCTTGGCGGTGGTGAGCACCTCCACGCTCAGCTCGTAGCCCGTCAGATACTCCTCCACCAGCACACCGCCGGGCTTCGCCATGCCGCGCATGTCGACCGGGGACGCCGTCAGTTCGTCGTAGTGCGCGGCCACCTCGTCGGTGTCGCGGCACAGCCGCACCCCGATGCTCGCGGACTCGGTGAGCGGCTTGACGACACAGGGGAAGCCGATCGACCGGGCGGCGGCGACCGCGTCCTCGCGTGCCGTCGCCCGGCTGAACCGCGGTGCGGGGACGCCGAGTTCGGCGCAGACCTCGCGGGTCCGCAGCTTGTTGCGGGCGGTCCGCGCGGCCTCGGGGTCGAGGCCGGGCAGACCGAGCCGGCGGGCGGTCTCGGCGACCACGGGGACGTAGTAGTCGATGACCGCGAGGACCCCGGCGAGGTCGCCCCGCTCGGCGTACGGGCGCAGCGCCTCGGTGACGGAGGCGCTGTCCCGGGTGTCGGCGTCCACGATCGCGTGCACGGTCCGCTCGATGAGGGAGCGCGCGGCCTCGGACGTGGCGTAGCGGCTGAGGTCGTCGGTGACGAGGATCGGGCTCAGTCCCAGCTCGCGGGCGCGCAGCAGGGGCTGGAGGCCGTACTCGCCCCGCCCGGTCTCGACCACGGCGATCAGGGGCCCGTGGGGGCGGGCGTCAGACATGGGTGTTCCTCGAGGGTCGGGTCAGCGGCAGCAGATAGGAGTGCTGGGTCTCGGCGGTGCAGCCGCGGGAGAGCTTGGCCTCCTCGCTGCCGAGGCCGTAGTGGATGGCTTCGATCCCGAACCGGGCCGCCGCCTCGACGGGGAAGTAGTAGAGGGTCTCGAAGTACAGCGGGAGCCGGTCCTGGTAGGCGTAGTCGAAGCCCGCCTGCCGCGCGTACCAGTGGCTGCCGAACCGCAGCAGGGTGCCGAAGCCCCGGATGTCGCCGTCGCCGACCGCCAGCGCCACCTGGGCGTCGGCACCGAACGCGGCGATCATCTCGTGCAGCACCTGCTCGGTCTGCCCGGCGGTCCAGGTGTGGCCGTACTTGGCCATCAGCTCCGCCTCCAGCGCGCCGAGCCGGGGCACGAGACCGGCGCTCAACGGCTCGATCCGCAGTTCGATGCCGGCCTCCCGCACCCGGCGCCGCTCGGTGAGGATCCGGCGGCGGCGGCGCGCGGAGACCAGGGTCAGATACTCGTCGAAGCCGCCGGGGCCCACGCGCAGCGAGCTGTAGCGGCCCGAGTCGTGGTGCGCGTAGCCCCGTTCGCCGAGGATCTGCCGCAGCAGGGTGTCGCCGTCCTCCACGAAGGGGTACGCCACCGAGGCCGCGCCCCGCTCGGCGGCGAGCCGTTCGGCCTCGGCGACCAGCGCCTCCACCTGGTCCCGGCCGGTGCCGGCGAGCCTCGGCACCCGGCTGCGCCCCATGTGCCGCCCTCCGCACACCAGCGTGGGCAGCAGGCTCTCGGCGGGGCTCGCGGGCAGCGCCGCGAGGATCTCGGCGGCGCCCTCGCGACCGGCCTCGGCGGCGGCCCGCAGCATGGTGTCCGGGCGGCCGAGGACCCAGGGCGCGGTGTCGTCGGCCAGGGCGGTGGCGAGCCCGGCGACCGTACGGCCGTCCTCGTCGAGCAGCAGATAGCGCATCGGGGAGCCCGCGGTCCGCTCCGCGACGGCCAGCCAGCGTTCACCGAGGAAGAGGTCCTCGGGCCGCAGCAGTTCGGCCCAGTCGGCGCGCGGGAGGTCGGCGGCCCGGGAGAACGCGCGCACCGCGGGCGGCGCGACGGTCGGCTCGGTGCTCATGACGGTGGTCCTTCCGAGCGGTGGGGAGGGGTGTCCGTGGGCCACCTCATCGCGCGGTCCCGACGGTGAAGACGCCGGTGGTACGGGTCAGCGGGTTGGAGCCGTAGTTGACGACGGCGGAGGCGGAGGCCGGCGCGGCGCGGACGTCGGTGCCGGCGTAGCCCTGCGGCGTGAGGAACAGGCCCCAGGCCGCGACCCAGTCGGAGCGGGCGCCGGTGGCGGGGTCGAGGACGGGCTCGGCGCGGGGCAGGACGCGACGCTGGACGATCCAGCGGTTGCCCAGTCCGGTGAGGGGGCCGGTGGCCTCGGACAGCCGGTCCCGGAGCAGGCCTGCCCAGTGGTCCGGTGCGCACTCCCAGCCGGGGATCACGCCGGTGCCCCCGAAGTCGCGCAGCGGCTTGAGGAGCAGCTCGGTGCGGTGTTCCCGGCAGAAGGACAGCAGGTCGGTGACCGTCTCACCGGGGTGCGGGCCGGGTGTGGGCGGGCCGTCGGCGAGGAGCCGGGTCCATGGGAGAAGCCGGTCGGTGAGGGCGCGTTCGGCCTCGGTGAAGGGTGTGGCGGGGTCGGAGAGGAGCGCGAGGGCGCCCTTGTTGGAGTAGAGGGAACTGTCCATGGGCGTCCACAGGACGGCTCGGCCCTCTTCGTGGGCGCGGAAGGCGAGTTCGGCGCGGGCGGCGGAGGCCGGGTCCGCGCAGAGGTCGTCGACGGTGAAGAAGCGCAGGACCACATCGACGGGTGCGCCGTCGAGACGGAGCCGGTCACCCTGCTCGGTGAGGCCGTCCAGTTCACCGAGGGTGAAGGGCAGGCCGAGGTCCCGCATCATCTCGGCGAGGGCGTGCAGCAGATGACCGAAGGCGGCCAGTCCTCCCGGGGCGCAGACCAGGCCGACCCGGGGCTCCCGGCCGCCGCCGGTGAGGGGCAGGGCCGCCTCGCGCAGAGCGGTGGCCATGCGTTCCCCGATGTGGACGTGGTCCAGCCCGTGCTCGGCGGCGAAGGCCGCGAACGCGGGGTGGGTGAGCAGGGCCCGCTGCATCTGGGAGCGGTCGGTGCCACCCAGGTCGCTGGCTATGTTGAACTCCAGCAGCTTGAACGCGCCGCCGTCGTGATAGAGGTCGGCACGGCCGTAACGGGTGGCCCGGCCGCGGGCGTCGGCGAACCGGGAGATCACCGCGGCCCGGTCCGGGGCGATGCCCAGGGCGTCGCAGTACCGGGCCGTGTCCCCGCCGAACAGCCGCCCCGGCAGCGAGACGAGCAGTGCGAACAGGTCCTGGACATCGGCCGCGGCCCGGCTCAGCTCGGGACCGTCCACGAAGAGCGGGCGGGAGAGCATCCGCGCCCCCCAGCACTCCTGGAAGGCCGGGGGGAAGACGGTCTCCTGGACGGCGTCGGCGAGCCGGGGGTCGCGGAGATACGCCTCGGTGACGGCGGCGGCGGTGCCGGCGACCGCCGTGGCGTGGACGGCGGCCGGCTCCGGTGCCGTCACCCGGGCCGTCTCCGATACCGCCACGTGCGCCGTCCCCGGTGCCGTCTCGCGCACCGCCTCCGCCGCCGTCCCCGGCGTCATGACCGGTCTGGGCGTCACAGCTTCACCGACCGGATGGCCGATGCCCAGGGCTCCGCCTCCAGGTGGGTGAGGTCGGGGCTGGCGCCGGTGCGGGCGGCGGCCAGGGAGACCAGTCGCTGGAAGGGGACGACCGACACCAGCGGACGGACGAGATCGGGCACGGCGGCGAAGGGCAGCGCGGCACCGGGGTCGTCGGCGCAGTGGTGGACGGGGGCGCCCAGCGCGCGCAGGACCCGCTCCAGGTCGGCGGTGCGGCCGGCGTCGGGTCCGGCGGGGCGCAGCAGGAAGCCGGCGGTGGTCGCGGAGAAGACGGCGGGGGTGCCGTGCAGGGCGAACTCGGTGTGCAGGGCCTCGGCCCAGCGGTAGGTGCCCTCCTTGATCTTCAGCGCGGCCTCGGCGGCGGTGATCGCGTCGAGTCCGGTGCCGGTGACCAGAACCGGTCCGGCGGCGTCGGCCAGGGCGTCCACGGCCTCCGGCGCGAGGGGGAGTTCCAGGGTGCGGGACAGTGCCCCGGGGACCTGGGCGAGCGCGGCGGTCAGCGGGGCCCCCTCCTCGCCGAGGGCGGTGGCGACCAGGCGGGCGAGCAGGGTCAGCGCGGTGGTGTAGGAGACCGTGTGGGTGCTGGCCGCCTCCTGGGGGCAGGTGCGCAGGACCGTGTCGGCGACGGGTTCGGCCGGGCCCTCGCCGGTGACGGCGACCGTGGTGGCACCGGCCTCGGCGGCGCGGCGGAGCACGTCGTTGGGGCAGGCCTTGGTGCCCCGGTGGCTGACCACCACGATCTGGTCGGCGGCGGTGACCCCCTCGGTCAGGGCCAGGTCGTGGGCGTCGAGGGCGGCGGCCCGTACCCGTCCGCCGGTCAGCAGCCGGACCCAGGCGGCGGCGGTCCGGCAGGCGTGCAGGGAGGTGCCGATGCCGGTGAAGACCAGGGGACGCGCGGGGTCGAGGACCGGGACCGGGGTCGACAGGAGGGCGGCCACGGCCTCGGGCTGGGAGGCGACATGGCGGTCGTAGGCGGCGGACCCGCCGGGCTCCGGGGCGGTGGGGGGCTGGGTGGTCATCGGGCGGGCTCCTCTGCGGGTATGTGGGCGGCGAGCAGGTCGTCGAGCGGTGTGCCGTCGTAGCGGGCGCAGTTGGCGGGGAACGTGCGCTGGAAGATGTCCAGGTCGGTCAGCCGGCCCAGCTTGTAGCCGACTTGGCGCAGGACGCCCTCGTGGCGGTAGCCGGCGCGCAGCACCATGCGGCGGGAGGGCTCGTTGCCGGAGGAGATGAAGGCGATCACCGTGGACATGCCGGCCTGCTCCGCCAGTTCGGTGAGGCGGACGCACAGGGCCGAGCCGACACCGCGGCCACGGGCGTCGGGCGAGAGGTAGACCGAGATCTCGGCGCTGGCCAGATAGCCCCTGCGTGAGGCGAAGGGACTGAGCGTGCCGTATCCGGCGAGCCGTCCGTCCTGCTCGGCGGCCAGGGCGGGGTAACGGCCATGGTGGGCTGACAGCCAGCCGTGCAGGTCGTCGAGCGCCTTCTCTTCATGATCCATGGTCGCGTCGGTGTGCCGGATGGCGTGATTGATCGTAGACAGTACCCCAGGAAGATCAGCTTCGGTCAGCGGGCGCAGGACGGGGGCGCTCATCGGGAGACCTCCCCGAGGACGGCGTCGGCGCGACGGCGGTAGACGCCGACGCCCTCGGAGCTGGGGATCAGCCGCTGGAGGTCGTAGTGGGTGTCCAGGTGGCCGTGGAAACGGGCGTACTGGGCCTGGTTGTTGGCGATACGTCCGGCGAAGTAGCCGTTGTCGGTGAGGTTGCCGAGCAGCATGTTGTGGGCGATCAGCAGACCGCCGGGGCGCAGGGCGGGGGTGGTGGCCTCCATGATCGGGAAGTAGATCGCCTTGTCGATCAGGTCGGGGTCCATGCCCTCGGGGGCGCGGTGCGGGGCCGGGCCCTCGGCGTCCAGCACACACAGGTCGACCGGGTCGAGACCGCGGCCGTGGGCGATGGCGTCGGTGGTGGCGAACTCGACCCCGTCGGCGAGACCGAGGGCGGTGAGGTTGCGTTCGGCCAGCGCCATGGTGCCGGGGTCGATGTCGATCAGGGTGGCGGTGCCGCCGGCCGCGCGGATGCCGGGCAGCGCCCAGACCGCCCAGTACCCGTAGTACGAGCCGGGGAAGACGGTGCGGCGGGGCGCCAGCAGATGACAGAGCGCGAACAGCAGCCGGGCCTCCTCCGGGAAGATGTAGGTGGCTCGGTCCTCGTGGTCGAACCGCTCGGCGACCCGCTCCCGCAGCGCCTCGAACGCGTCCTCCGGATAGGCCGTGGAGGCGATCACCCCGTCCCGCTCCAGCCCCTCCAGCACCTGGGCGACGAAGGCGCGTTCGTCCACGGGGAACCGGGTGGAGAGGTTGAACTGGTCCTCGTTCAGCCCGACGTCCTCGGGGCGCAGACGACCGGAGCCCAGCCAGGAGCAGTAGTCGGCGCGGCTGAGGAGACCGCCGCGGAAGCTCTGGTACTCGGGGACGGCACGCAGGGCGGCGTCGATGAGGTCGTGGGCGACCCCGCCGGTCGCACGGGGGGCGTCGGGACGGGCGACGGTGGTCACGCGTGGACTCCTTGTCATGGGGCTGCTCATGGGGGTCATGGGGCTTCTCGTGGGGTGGTGCCCGGCGGTCCGGGCAGGCGGCATAGGCTCCGGCGGGAAGTACCGGCTGCCTTTCACGTGGGAGTACGAGCGATGCCGACGGCACATCGACAGACGTACGAGCTGCCCCTGTTCGTCTACGGGAGCCTGTCGTACGCCGAGGTGCGGCGGGCACTGTTGGGGCGGGTCACCGGGTCCCGCCCGGCGGCGGTGACCGGCTGGCGCAACGCGGCCCTGCGCGACCGTGTCTTCCCCGGTCTGGTGTCCCGGTCCGGGAGCCGGGTCACCGGATGCCTGCTGACCGACCTCGACCCCGCCGAGCGCGCCCTGCTGGACGTGTACGAGGGCCCGATGTACGAGGCCCGCGTCCTCCCCCTCGAAGGCGGAGGCTCCGCTGTGGCCTATGTGTGCGTCGACGCCTCGCTGGTCCTGGAGAACGACTGGGACCGGGAGCACTTCGGCCGGGAGCTGCTGCCGGGCTACACGGCGGGGGTGGTCCGCTGGCTGGCGTCCCGAGAGGCGGCGCTCACCCGTACCGGATCCGGCGGATGAGCCGGCGACGGGCCCGCCGGCCGGTCCCCTGACCGGTCGTGCCGATGGATGGTCCGCTCTCGACGGCGTTCATCGTCACACCAGTTCGTACGACTCGAAGGCGGCCCGGATCTCGGGGTCGTCCAGCGACCCGAGCCGTCTGAAGTGCTGGACCGTCTGCTGGGACGCGTCACGGGCGGTCTTGCGCACCAGACTCTCCGGGAACACCTCGGCCAGCACCTGTTCGACGGTGTCCCGGTCGAGCCCGTACCCGGTCAGCTCCTCGCGGAAAGCCGGCAGGTCCGGCCGGAGGAAGGCGTCCACCATCATCGGCGCGAGGGTGCCGATCACCCGCCGCTCGGCCGGGTCCGACTGCGCCCACAGCTCCTTGAGGAAGAGCGAGAAGTAGGTGTGGTGGCGGCCCTCGTCCATGGCGTGGTCGCGCACCACCTCACGGACCGTGGGCACCACCCGGGGGTCGTCCGGGACCTCGCCGAGGGAGCCCGAGATCAGCGTCTCGGAGACGATCACGAAGACCAGCTCGGCCAGCACCCGCCAGTCCGGGTGCTCCTGCTGGATCATCGCCAGCCGGGTCAGGAAGTACGGCTCGGCGGGCAGCCGCGCGGCGACACCGGTACGGGCCTGAGCCTGTCTCATCAGATCGACGGAGAACAGGGCGTGGTACGCCTCGTCGCAGTAGATCCGGTAGGCGTCGAACCGCATGTCCGGATGGAGACGCAGGCCCACTGTTCCCTGGGCGATACCGAGCGCGGTGCGATTGACGACGATCTGTTCCAGCTTCGCCGTGAAATCCAGGTAACGGTAGAGGTGCTGGATCAGTATCCGGTCGAATAGTTCAGGGCGAAGATCCCGTACCAGCTCATGGCGGGCGACCGGAACCAAGTCGGGCGAAAAGAAATACTGCCCTTCGGTTTCGCCCGGCAGTTCCCGCCGGGGAGTCGCACGTACCGAGGCGCGTTTGTCCCAGCCACGGAACGGGCTGCGATAACCGTCAGCCGGTTCCGGGTCGTCGGCGCCCGGGACCTGGGCCTCGGAATCCTTGACCAGCAGGCGCTTGGGACAGTAACTGACCGCGGTACAACCGGTGAAGAGCCCCACGATGCCACACATGCATTCCCCCGGATTCTCTATTCCTCAGCCGTTCCGCGATATCGAACGAACGCCGATGATCATGCAAGGAACGCTTTCCAGGAGCAAGCCCTACTAACAGAATCTCGAATCGTGAGACAATTAGGAGAATGTTTGACCAGGTCATTCCGGTGATTTTCCTGCCGGTCCTGCCGGAGGTTTTCCGGACAGAACGCGACGCTCCCCGGCATCGAGAGCGGCGCCCGGAACGGCAAAAGGCCGGCCCCGACGGCAATGCCGGGACCGGCCCACTGCTCGAACACGGCGCTCGACGCACCGCTGACCCTGGGGGCCCTTAGAGGTCGACCTCCTGCATCAGCATCCCGACCTCGGTGTTGGACAGCCGGCGCAGCCAGCCCGACTTCTGGTCGCCGAGGGTGATCGGCCCGAAGGCGACGCGCACCAGCTTGTCGACCGGGAAGCCTGCCTCCGCCAGCATCCGGCGCACGATGTGCTTGCGCCCCTCGTGCAGGGTCACCTCGACGAGGTAGTTCTTGCCGGTCTGCTCGACGACCCGGAAGTGGTCCGCGCGCGCGTACCCGTCCTCCAGCTGGATGCCGTCCTTGAGCTGCTTGCCCAGGTCGCGCGGGATCGGGCCCACGATGTGCGCGAGATAGACCTTCTTCACGCCGTACTTGGGGTGGGTCAGCCGGTGCGCCAGCTCACCGTGGTTGGTGAGCAGGATGACGCCCTCGGTCTCGGTGTCGAGCCGCCCGACGTGGAACAGCCGCGTCTCGCGGTTGGTCACGTAGTCGCCGAGGCACTGCCGGCCCTCGTTGTCCTCCATCGTGGAGACGACACCGGCCGGCTTGTTCAGCGAGAAGAACTGGTACGACTGCGTCGCGACCGTCAGGCCGTCGACCTTGACCTCGTCCTTCTCCGGGTCGACGCGCTTGCCCTGTTCCAGGACGATCTCGCCGTTGACCTCGACCCGCGCCTGCTCGATCAGTTCCTCGCAGGCGCGCCGGGAGCCGTAGCCCGCGCGCGCGAGGATCTTCTGCAGCCGCTCGCCCTCCTGCTCGGCGCCGGGGAAGGTCTTGGGCAGCTTGACGTCCTTCTTGCCCGCGTACCGCTCCCGGTTGCGCTCCTCGGCCCGCGCGTCGTACTCGCGGGAGGTCGCCGGGGCCCAGCGGCCCCGCCCGGTGCTGCCCTGGCCCTGCTTGGGGCCGCCCTTGGCGCCACCGCGCGCGGACGCGCCGCGCCCCGACTTCGGCCCCTCCGGGGAGGCGCCGGGGCCCACGTCGTAGCGCCGCTCCTCCGGGCGGGGCTTCTTCGGCCGGCCGCCGCCGCCCTGCCTGTCGTCGCGGTCGTTCCCGGCACCGCGGTAGTTGCCGCGGCCTCCGCCGCCGCTCCCGCCTCGGCCACCGCCGCTACCGCCGCGGCCGCCGCTGTTGCCACCACGGCTCCCGCCGTTGTTTCCGCTGCTGTTCCTGCCGCTGCTGCTTCGCATCAAAGTTCCGTCTTGTCGTCTGCGTCCTCGGAATCCGGAGCGTCCGGATCGAACGACGGTACGCCTTCCTGGGTCTCGGCCTCGATCGCCTCCGCCTCCGGGAGGAAGGGCGCCAGCTCCGGGAGCTCGTCCAGGCCGCGCAGGCCCATCCGCTCCAGGAAGTAGTTCGTCGTCCTGTACAGGATCGCACCTGTTTCGGGTTCCGCGCCCGCCTCCTCGACCAGCCCCCGCTGGAGGAGGGTCCGCATGACCCCGTCGCAGTTGACCCCGCGCACCGCCGAGACCCTGCTGCGGCTCACCGGCTGCCGGTACGCGACCACGGCCAGCGTCTCCAGCGCGGCCTGGGTCAGCCGGGCCTGCTGCCCGTCCAGCACGAACCGCTCGACGGCCGCGGCGTACTCGGGCCGGGTGTAGTACCGCCACCCGCCGGCGATCAGCCGCAGCTCGAAGCCGCGTCCCTGGGCCGCGTAGTCGTCGGACAGTTCCCTGAGCGCCTTGGAGATCTGCCGCTTGGGCCGCTCCAGGATCTTGCTCAGGTGCTCCACCGTCGCGGGCTCGTCCACGACCATGAGGACGGCCTCCAGAGCCGGCTTGAGGTCGAGATCGGCGACGGTGCGCGCCCCGGCGGGCGTCTCGGTTCTCTCCTCGCTCACGCCTTCTCCTCCTCGGGCGACTCGGGCGGCTCCGACGACTCGGGCGACTTGGGCGACTTGGGCCGCCCGGACGGCTCCGGTGGCTCGGGCGGCCGGTCGAACTCGTCCGTGACCACGGGTTCCGTGCCCTCGTCACCGCCGGTCCACCGCACGATCAGATCGCCGAGCGCGGTCTCCTGGTCGAGGGCCACGGCCTTCTCGCGATAGAGCTCCAGCAGGGCGAGGAAGCGGGCGACGACGGTCAGGGTGTCGTCGGTGTCCTCGACGAGCACACGGAAGGACGCCTCTCCCAGCTCCCGCAGCCGGGCCACGACGATCCCGGCCTGCTCCTGCACGCTGACGAGGGGCGCGTGGATGTGGTCGATGTACACCTGCGGCTTCGGTTTCGGCTGCATCGCCTTCACGGCCAGCCTGGCGAATCCTTCCGCCCCGATGCTGATGACCACCTCGGGCAGCAGTTCGGCGTGCTGCGGCTCCAGCCCGACGGTGCGCGGATACCGCCGGGCCTCCGCGTCCAGCCGCCGGTTGAAGATCTCCGCGATCTGTTTGTACGCCCGGTACTGCAGCAGCCGCGCGAACAGCAGGTCCCGGGCTTCGAGCAGCGCGAGATCGGCCTCGTCCTCGACCTCGGCGGCGGGCAGCAGCCGGGCCGCCTTCAGATCCAGCAGCGTCGCGGCCACCACGAGGAACTCGGTCGTCTCGTCGAGGTCCCAGTCCGGTCCCATGGCCCTGATGTGCGCCATGAACTCGTCGGTGACCTTGGAGAGGGCGACCTCGGTGACGTCCATCTTGTGCTTCGAGATCAGCTGAAGCAGCAGGTCGAACGGCCCCTCGAAGTTGGCGAGCCGAACCTTGAAGACCCCGTCGTCGACAGCCTCGACCGCTTCGGCCGCCTCAGCCGATTCGGCTGGTTCGACCACTTCGGCCGGTTCGATCCGCTCGACCGACCCCACCGGTTCGGCGGGCTCGTCCGGCTCACCCGGCGGAGCCGAGGGCGGAGCCAGCGCCCCTCTCCCCAGCGCACGCCGACGACCGGCGGAACCACCGGAAGCCGAGCCGGAGCCAGAGGAGTCAAACGAGGTCATAGCCCCCGCAGGCTACCCCTACCGCCCGCGAAGCCGTCGTACGAGGATGCTCGCGTCCCCCCGGGACTCCAGATCCGCCAGCACCACGGCGACGGCCTCCCGCACGATCCGCCCGCGGTCGACGGCCAGCCCGTGCTCCCCGCGCAGCACCAGCCGCGCGTGTTCGAGATCCATCAGCTCCTCGGCGGAGACGTACACGGTGATCTTCTCGTCGTGCCGCTCCCGCCCACTGGGCCTGCGCCCGGAGGCCCGCCCCCGCTTGCGCGGCGCGGCAGAACCTTCCTGCGGCTTCGGCTGGGGCTGGCGCCCGGCCGCCGCGGCCCGCTCGGCACCCGCCGCGGCGGCGCGGCTGCGCGGCTGCTCGCCGTCGGCCTCGGCGTCCGCGGCCACATGCTCGGACCCCTCGCCGTCACCGCCCTGTACGGGCACGGACGGCGGCGCGTCCTCCGCGGCGGCGGCCCCGTCGCCGTCCCCGGCGGGAGCGGGCACCCGGACTTCTCCGTTGGCCCCCCGCCGGGGAGTGGACGGCTGCAGCGCCATTCCCCCTGTCGTACGGAAGAGTTCGTCGGCCCCCGGCAGACTCACTCGGCGTGACACCGGGCGAGCACCTCCCTGGCGAGCTGACGGTAGGCGGCGGCGCCGACGGAGTTGGAGGCGTACGTGGTGATCGGCTCACCGGCGACCGTGGTCTCCGGGAAGCGGACCGTGCGCCCGATGACCGTGTGGTAGACGTGCTCGTCGAAGGCCTCGACGACCCGTGCGAGGACCTCACGGCTGTGCACGGTGCGCGAGTCGTACATCGTGGCGAGGATGCCGTCGAGTTCCAGGTCGGGGTTGAGCCGCTCCTGGACCTTCTCGATGGTCTCGGTGAGCAGCGCGACTCCGCGCAGCGCGAAGAACTCGCACTCCAGAGGCACTATCACCTTGTGCGCGGCCGTCAGCGCGTTGACGGTGAGCAGACCGAGCGAGGGCTGGCAGTCGATCACGATGTAGTCGTAGTCGGCCATCAGCGGCTTGAGCGCCCGCTGCAGCGTGGACTCGCGCGCGACCTCGGAGACCAGTTGGACCTCGGCCGCCGACAGGTCGATGTTGCTCGGCAGCAGGTCCATGTTGGGGACCGCGGTCTTCAGCAGCACCTCGTCGGCCGACATGCCCCGCTCCATGAGCAGGTTGTAGACCGTGAGGTCGAGCTCCATCGGGTTCACCCCGAGGCCGACCGAGAGGGCGCCCTGCGGGTCGAAGTCGACGAGCAGGACCCGGCGGCCGTACTCCGCGAGCGCGGCACCCAGGTTGATGGTCGACGTGGTCTTGCCGACGCCGCCCTTCTGGTTGCACATCGCGATGATCTTCGCGGGGCCGTGGTCGGTCAGCGGACCCGGGATCGGGAAGTACGGCAGCGGGCGACCGGTCGGACCGATGCGCTCGCGGCGCTGACGGGCCGCGTCGGGCGCGAGCGTGGCCGCGTACTCCGGATCGGGCTCGTACTCGGCGTCGGGGTCGTAGAAGTGCCCGTCGGGCAGCTCGTCGTAGTCGGCGAAGTGGTTGTGGACCCCGCCACTTCCGTCGCCGGCCATGGCGTTCACGTGTAGGCCATCCATGCTCTGGTGTGCTGGCGGAGTTAGCCCGGCCGGCTGCGGACTCTGGTGGGCTGCGAAGGTGCGGACAGCGACGGAGCCGACAGCCGCGAACCCAGTAGGGCCCGAGACCGGCGCAGGCATTCCTGGTTGACCACCCCCGGGAGTAAATGTCGACTCATTCACAAGTCGTCTTACCTCCTTGGTGACCAGGAAACTTCTAGATAGGTCAGCGTGGCACCATGCCGACAGCTGGCGACTCTATGGCGTGTCGGCGGTCCGCAGCAACACAATCCGCCGGACCCGGCCCGATGTGTCGGCAATGAAACATGCGGCTGTCAAGGGCGTAGGCCCGTCGCACGGCAGGTTTCACCGGTGCGCGAAACATCCGAACGGTTACGTTCGAGGCGAGTTGCGCGAGTGTCGCAAAGTGACCATACACACATCCGGCCGGACCTTGTCGGGCAAGATCCGGCCGGGAAGGCGCTGTTGACGACCTGTGTTGACGTATCGCCTTTTACCGAAAGGTGACTTAAAACCAGCCGGTCGGAGCAGCCGGTCGGACGAGCCGATCAGACGAGCAGCGAGGCCAGCTCGACGTGCTCCAGGCCGTGCGCCTCGGCGACCTCGCGGTAAACGACCCTGCCGTCATGGGCGTTGAGCCCCTTGGCCAGCGCCGGGTCACGGCGCGCGGCCTCGGCCCAGCCGTGGTCGGCGAGTTCCACGATGTACGGCAGCGTGGCGTTGGTCAGCGCGTAGGTCGAGGTGTTGGGCACCGCGCCGGGCATGTTGGCGACGCAGTAGAAGACCGACTCGTGGACCGGGAAGGTCGGTTCGGCGTGGGTGGTGGGCCGGGAGTCCTCGAAGCAGCCGCCCTGGTCGATGGCGATGTCGACAAGGACACTTCCGGGCTTCATCCGCGACACCAGTTCGTTGGTGACCAGCTTCGGGGCCTTGGCGCCCGGGATGAGG
Source organism: Streptomyces griseiscabiei (assembly GCF_020010925.1). NCBI lineage: Bacteria > Bacillati > Actinomycetota > Actinomycetes > Kitasatosporales > Streptomycetaceae > Streptomyces > Streptomyces griseiscabiei. Next base: position 3,233,925 of record NZ_JAGJBZ010000001.1, read on the forward strand.
ACGGCGCCGATGACGAGGTCGGCCTCCAGGCACGCCTTCTCCAGTTCGAAGGCGTTGGAGACGACGGTCTGGATCTTCGTGCCGAAGATCTTGTCGGCTTCCTTGAGCTTGTTGATGTCCTTGTCGAGCAGGGTGACGTGGAAGCCCATGCCGATGGCGATCTGCGCGGCGTTCCAGCCCGACACACCGCCGCCGATGACGACGGCCCGGCCGGCCAGCACCCCGGGCACTCCGCCGGGCAGCACCCCGCGCCCTCCGTTGGCCCGCATCAGGTGGTAGGCGCCGACCTGGGGGGCGAGCCGGCCCGCGACCTCGGACATCGGCGCGAGCAGCGGCAGCGCGCGGCCGGGCAGTTCGACGGTCTCGTACGCGATCGCGGTGGTGCCGGACTCGACGAGGGCGTCGGTGCACTCCTTGGAGGCGGCCAGGTGCAGGTAGGTGAAGAGCGTCTGGTCCTTGCGGAGGCGGTGGTACTCCTCGGCGATGGGCTCCTTGACCTTGAGCAGCAGGTCGGCGGCGGCCCACACCTCGTCGGCCGTGGCCAGGATCTCGGCGCCGGCGGTGACGTACTCGGCGTCGGGGATCGACGAGCCGACTCCGGCGCCCTGCTCGATGACGACCTGGTGGCCGTGGCGTACCAGCTCGTGCACGCCGGCCGGGGTGATGGCCACCCGGAACTCGTTGTTCTTGACCTCGCGGGGGATGCCGACCTTCACGTCGATCACGGTCCTTGGCTCGGAGGGGTGTGGGGCTCGCACGCACAGGCGGGACATGCCCGAGCAATGCGGGACATACCCGTACGCATCGGAGCGCACCGGGAGACACCGCAGGAGAACCGGCGGCGCAGCCAGTCTAATGAAGGTATCCCCGCTGTCTAGCCTTTCAATGCATCAATCTTTCGCGGATGCACTACGGATTTCGCAGGCGTTAGCGTCCTGTTCCGGCTCGATCTCATGGGTTTCGGGGTCCGGGGCCTCGTCGCCGAGCAGCCGCTCGGCGGCTCCCCGGTGCAGCCCGGCCGCCGCCGGGTCGCCGAGCCGCTCCAGGGTGTCGGCGATCCGGAGCTGCATCGCGGCCTGCAGCCGGACGTCGTCGGCGCGGCGCGCCCACTCGGCCGCCTCCTGGCAGGTGTGCAGCGCCTCCTCGGGCCGCCCCGCGTACTCCTGGACCCGTGCCATCTCGCTCAACGCCCTTGCCTGGCCGCCCACATCACCGAGCCTGCGGTGCCCGGTGAGCGCCGAGCTCCAGTTGCGCAGCGCCTCGCCGTAGCGGCCCGCGTAGGTGTGCGCGGCGGCGATCCGGCCGTACAGCCGGGCGGCGTCCTCGCGCTCGTCCCGGGCGAGCCGCTGGGCGAGCGCCCTGCCGTACCAGTCGGCGGCCCGGTCGTAGTCCTCCAGCTCCTGGTGGGCACCGCCTACGGATTCCATCGCGCGGCCGGTGGCGTACGGGTCGTTCGCCCGCCGTCCGGCGTCGAGCGCGGCCCGGTAGCGGGCCAGCGCCGCCTTCGTACGGCCGGTCCTGGCGTCGAGGTCGCCGAGGTTCAGCAGGGCCGCCGCCTGTTCGCGGGGCAGGTCGCGGCGCTCGGCGACATCGAGGACCAGCCCGTGGACGTCGTACAGGTCGGGGGCGGCGGCCTGGGTGCCGAAGTGCGCCACCATGGCCCGGACCAGCTGGGACATCAGCCGTCTGGCGAGGGTGTCCAGCTCCCCGTCGGCGACCGCGAGCCGGGCCGCGGCCAGCAGCGCGGGCCGGCGCACCCGCAGCCACTCCTCGGCGGCCCGGGGGGTCGGGAACCGCAGCGCCTTGGGCATCGCGAGGAGTTTCTCGCGGGCCTGCGGGCTGTCGGTCTCGGTGATGGCCCGGCAGGACTGCAGCAGCCGTACCGTCCGCTCCAGCATCCGCGCGCGGGCCAGCTGCAGTTCGCCCGGCCGTTCCTGGCTCTCGGCGAGGGACCACAGCAGCGGCTGGAGGCAGCCGGGGACCTCGTACTCGGGCAGCTCCGACTCGACCCGGTGCAGGAATCCGAGGGCCACGAAGTCGTCCAGCGTGGTGCGGGCCGCGCCGACCGAGCAGCCGGCGAGCCCGGAGGCGATGTGCGGGTCGACCAGGCCCGCCGGGGCGAGCGCGAGGAGTCGCAGTATCCGGGCGGCGGTGGTCGGCAGCGAGGCGTACGCCAGTCTGAGGACCCTGGCGAGCGGCGGGCTGTCGTCGTCCTCGGCGCGCAACTGCTTGGCGAGGTCGGAGACGGCGGCGGCGGGCCGGGCGGCCAGCCAGCCCCCGGCGAGCCGCAGCGCGGCGGGCTGGGCCCCGCAGACCTCGGCGAGCCCTTCCGCCGAGCGCGGGTCCACGGTGATCCGCACCGAGCCGCTGAAGCGTTCCAGCAGCTCCACGGCGGACTTGGTGTCCAGTCCGCCCAGGGTGCACGGGCGGACGTCGGAGATGCCCGTCAGGGGCCCCTCGGAGACCGCCACGACCAGCGAGTCGGGGGTGTCCGGGAGCAGTGCGTCGACCTGCTCGGCGTCGGCCGCGTCGTCCAGCAGGAGCACCACCCGGCGGTCGGCCAGCGCCTCGCGCAGCGCCTCGCTGAGGTCGTCCTCGTCGGCGCCGGCCGGCGTCGGCAGCCCCAGCTCCCCGAGCAGTTCCCGCGCCGCGCGCTCGACCGGTACCCGGGTGCCGTCGGGCTCGGTGAGCCGGGCCCGCAGCACCCCGTCCGGGTAACCGTCGGTAACCTGCCGGACGAGTTCCTCGGCGAGCGCGGTGCGGCCGTAGCCGGGCCGGCCGGCGACGAGCAGCACGCGCGCGTGGGGCGCCTTGCGGCCCGCGAGGGTGTTGAGCCCGGCCCGGCCGATGTCGGCCCGCAGCTCCTTCAACTCTCTTGTCCGGCCGAGGAACTGACTGTCCGTGGGGGCGGCCTCGACAGCCGCGGGCCGCCCTGTTCCGGACACCCGGGCACCCCCGAGGTCCACCGCCTGATCCGCCACGGGCCACTCTCCCGTCCCACCGCACGAGCAAGCCCGCCGGGACTCCGGTTCGGGCGTTTCCCGAGCCTAGTTCACGCTCTGCGACGATCTGGGCGGAGCGGGGCGGGCAGGTCGCCTGATCGGATCAAACGATCGTAGGACTGGCGGTGTGAAGTCGCTGTGAGGACGGGTCAGGACTCGAACGGCCGCGCGGGCCACGGCGCCTCGGCCGCCCGCAGCGCCTCCACCCCGTCCCCGCTCCGCGCGGCGACCAGCGAAAGCACCCCCACCACGAGGCAGTTGTTGTGCAGCTCCCCCGCGAACACCCCCCGCACCAGCTCGTCCAGCGGCACCCGGGCCAACTCCATGTCGGCCTCCTCGTCCTCCACCTCGAACTTCCGGCCCTCGGCCTCGGAGAGGTCCCGCGCCAGGAAGATCCGCACGGCCTCGTCGCAGCCGCCGGGCGTGGTGTAGACGTCGGTCAGCACCCGCCACTCCTCGGCCTTGACGTGCGCCTCCTCGTACAGCTCCCGCTGGGCGGCGTGCAGCGGGTTCTCCCCCGGCACGTCCAGCAGCCCGGCCGGAATCTCCCACAGCCGCTCACGGACCGGGTGGCGGTACTGCCGGATGACCAGCACGCGGTCCTGGTCGTCGACGGCGAGGACGGCCACCGATCCGGGGTGGACCTGGTAGTCGCGGCGGACGACCGACCCGTCGGGCATGACCACGTCGTCGGTGCGCACGGAGGTCTTCTTGCCGACGAACGGCGTCCCGCTCGCCCGGATCTCCCACTCCTCGGCGGTGTCCTTGATCGTCATGTCGACTCGTCCTCCCACACGTACAACCACGCACAAATAGAAACCACATGCACAAAAGAAACCGGGGCACACGTCCCGAAAGACGCGCACCCCGGTCACCGTACAGCTCTGGCGCCGCCCGGCTTTCTACTTACCGGTCTTGCGCTCCACGGCCGCCTTCACCAGCCCCGCGAACAGCGGGTGCGGACGGGTCGGACGGGAGCGCAGCTCGGGGTGCGCCTGGGTCGCGACCAGGTACGGGTGGACCTCGCGCGGGTACTCGACGTACTCGACGAGCTTGCCGTCGGGCGAGGTCCCGGTGAACTGCAGACCGGCCTTCTTCTCCAGTTCCCCGCGGTAGGCGTTGTTCACCTCGTAGCGGTGGCGGTGGCGCTCCTCGACGTACTCCTTGCCGTCGTACACCTCGCGCACGATCGACCCCTCGGCCAGCTTCGCCGGGTACATGCCGAGGCGCATCGTGCCGCCCATGTCGCCCTCACCGGCGACGATGTCGAGCTGCTCGGCCATGGTGGAGATGACCGGGTGGGCGGTGGCGGAGTCGAACTCGGTGGAGTTGGCGTCCGGGATGTCGGCCAGGTTGCGCGCGGCCTCGATCACGATGCACTGCAGGCCCAGACAGAGGCCGAGCAGCGGGATGCGGTTCTCGCGGGCGTAGCGGATGGCGCCGACCTTGCCGGAGACACCGCGGTCGCCGAAGCCGCCGGGGATGCAGATGGCGTCGACGTCGGCGAGCTGGGCCGCGGCGCCGGCCGGGGTCTTGCAGTCGTCCGAGGTGACCCACTTGATCTTCACCCGGGCCTTGTTGGCGAAGCCGCCCGCGCGCAGCGCCTCGGTGACCGAGAGGTAGGCGTCGGGCAGGTCGATGTACTTGCCGACCAGCGCCAGGTTGATCTCGTGCAGCGGGTTGTGGACCCGGTCGAGCAGGTCGTCCCAGGTCGTCCAGTCCACGTCGCGGAACGGCAGGTCCAGCTTGCGGACGACATAGGCGTCCAGGCCCTCGCCGTGCACGGTCTTCGGGATGTCGTAGATCGAGCGGGCGTCGGGACAGGCCACCACGGCGGCCTCGTCGACGTCGCACATCAGGGAGATCTTGCGCTTGATCGCGGCGGGCACCTCGCGGTCGCAGCGCAGCACGATCGCGTCCGGCTGGATACCGATGTTGCGCAGCGCCGCAACCGAGTGCTGGGTCGGCTTCGTCTTCAGCTCTCCCGACGGCCCGATGTACGGCAGGAGCGAGATGTGGACGACGAAGACGTTGTCACGGCCGACCTCGTGCCGGACCTGGCGGACGGTCTCCAGGAACGGCAGCGACTCGATGTCGCCGACCGTGCCGCCGACCTCGGTGATGACGACGTCGACCTCGTCGGAGGCCATCCGCCGGATGCGGTGCTTGATCTCGTTGGTGATGTGCGGGATGACCTGGACGGTGTCGCCCAGGTACTCGCCGCGCCGCTCCTTGGCGATGACCGTGTTGTAGACCTGGCCGGTGGTGACATTGGCCGAGCCGTCCAGGTCGCGGTCGAGGAAGCGCTCGTAGTGGCCGATGTCCAGGTCGGTCTCGGCGCCGTCGTTGGTGACGAACACCTCACCGTGCTGGAAGGGGTTCATCGTGCCGGGGTCGACGTTGAGGTACGGGTCGAGCTTCTGCATCACGACGCGCAGACCACGGGCCTTGAGCAGCATGCCGAGGCTGGAGGCGGTCAGGCCCTTGCCGAGCGAGGAGGCGACACCCCCGGTGACGAAGATGTGCTTGGTCGTCGTGTTTCGAAAAGCAGCGGGCGGCATGGCCAAGAGGGGGCTCCCGTGGTCGCGGTTCGGTATGCGGGTCGGCCGCCGCCCGAACTCATCCGTCGGGGGTGCCTTCGCTGCGGTTCGGGGGTCCCTCGTGCGAAATCTTCGGCGTGGGGCGCCCACCGGTCCACGGGCTACCAGGGTATCAGCGACAGAACACGATCGCTTCCGGCCACGCTCCGCGCACGGGCCGACACGGACCTCGTACGACAGTCGGGGGATCTCCGCCGATCTTCACCAGCCGCTCACCCGTTCGGCCCACTCGTGTTGCCGGGAGCGGCACGCGGAGCCCTCCGGTGCGTCGTATCCTCTTCGGACACTCGCTGCCGAGCGCGGCCGGCGCGACGGCACCACCCCCGCCCGTCTCCGGCAATCATGAGAGCTCGTCAGTCCGTTGAGCAACGATCGCCTCATATGCGTTGAGGATCGTTGAGCGACATCGCATGACACCGTCCCTTGGATCACTCTGGAAACATGGTTCCTTTGTCGATCCCTTGGGTCCCTTGACCGCACACCGCACAGCGACCGCCCCTCGGGGGGCGACGACGTGGCCGTTCGACTGGAGTTGCACGTGGCCGGGCGCATCGAAGACTACGCACTCATCGGAGACATGCAGACAGCGGCGCTGGTCTGCCGGGACGGCACGGTCGATTGGCTGTGCCTGCCCCGCTTCGACTCCCACGCCGTCTTCGCCGGACTGCTCGGCACCGAGGAACACGGGTTCTGGAGACTGGGTCCCGCGCACGCCGCGGACGCGGAGCCGCCGACGGCCTCCCGCCGCCGGTACCGCGGCGACTCGCTGATCCTGGAATCCGAGTGGGACACCCCGCGCGGCACGGTCCGTGTGACGGACTTCATGCCGCCGCGTGACGGCGCCCCCCAGGTGATCCGGATCGTGGAGGGCGTCAGCGGCCGGGTGCCGATGCGCTCGGCGCTGCGGATGCGGTTCTCGTACGGCCGGGTGGTGCCCTGGGTGCACAAGCACGAGGGGCGCACGGTGGCCGTCGCCGGACCGGACTCGGTGTGGTTCGACACCGAGTGCGAGACCTACGGCAAGGCGCTGACCACGTACGCCGACTTCACGGTGACCCCGGGCGAGCGGATCGCGTTCACGATCTCCTGGGAGCCCTCGCACAAGCAGCCCCCGGCGCTCCCCGAGCCCGAGCCCTCGCTCGTCGCCACGGAGGAGTTCTGGCGCGACTGGGTGGATCAGTGCACGTACCACGGCCCGTACCGCGAGGCCGTGATCCGCTCGCTGATCACGCTGAAGGCCCTGACGTACGCCCCGACCGGCGGCATCGTCGCCGCGCCGACCACCTCCCTCCCGGAGCACATCGGCGGCGTCCGCAACTGGGACTACCGCTACACCTGGCTGCGCGACGCGGCCATCACCCTCTCCTCGCTGCTGCGCACGGGCTACCGCGACGAGGCCCGCGCCTGGCGCGAGTGGCTGCTGCGGGCGGTCGCCGGCGACCCGGAGAACCTGCAGATCATGTACGGCATCGCCGGTGAACGGGAGCTGGGCGAGGCCGAGCTGGAGTGGCTGCCCGGGTACGAGAATTCGGGCCCGGTCCGGGTCGGCAACGGCGCGGCCCACCAGCTCCAGCTGGACGTGTACGGCGAGGTCACCGAGGCCCTGCACCTGGCCCACATGACGGGCCTGGCCCGCAACGACTACGCCTCCCTGCTCCAGCTGAAGCTGATCCGCTACCTGGAGGACCACTGGGACGAGCCGGACGAGGGCATCTGGGAGGTGCGCGGCCCGCGCCGTCACTTCGTGCACTCCAAGGTCATGGCCTGGGTCGCCGTGGACCGCACGATCAAGCTCATCGAGTCCGGTGACGCGGACGGCCCGCTGGAGAAGTGGCGCGAGCTGCGCGACGACATCCACCGGGACGTGTGCGAGAAGGGCTACGACAAGGAGCGCAACACCTTCACCCAGTCGTACGGCTCGAAGGAGCTGGACGCCTCGCTGCTGCTCATCCCGCAGATGGGCTTCCTGCCGCCGGACGACAAGCGGGTGATCGGCACCATCGAGGCGATCCAGCGGGAGCTGTCGACCCCGGACGGCTTCATCCTGCGCTACCCGACCTCCGGCGAGGAGGAGGGCGTGGACGGCCTGCCCGGCGACGAGGGCGCGTTCCTGGCCTGCTCGTTCTGGATGGCCGACGATCTGGCGATGATCGGCCGGGTGGACGAGGCCCGCAAGCTGTTCGAGAAGCTGCTGTCGCTCCGCAACGACCTGGGCCTCCTCGCCGAGGAGTGGGACCCGGTGCTCAAGCGCCAGGTGGGCAACTTCCCGCAGGCGTTCAGCCATGTTCCGCTGATCGACACGGCCCTGCGGCTGACCGCCTCGGGGGCGTACGGCGGCTGATCGTCCGCGCCGGGGGCGCGCGGCCCGCTGTGCGCGCCCTCCGGTCTGGCGCGCACGGCGGCGGACCGGAGTGCGGAGAGGCGCGCGCGGCAAGCGCTTGCGCTCGCTGGTAGGGGTTGCTCCTCTCCACCGGGCGCGAGCGCTTTCCCCTCCCCTTGCTCGTACTGTGCTCGAACAGGCCCGATCCGCCGTCCCCCTCTAGCCTGGAAAGAACCCTGTCCCCTGGCCGAAAGGGGGCGGCTCACCATGGCTCCCCTCTCGAAGGCGCACGCGGCCCTCACCGCCCTGCGCGAGGACCTCACCGGCGATGTGTTCGCCCCGGAGGATCCGGGCTACGACGACGCCCGCGCGGTCTTCAACGCCATGATCGACCGACGTCCGGCCGTGATCGCGCAGTGCGCGGACGAGACCGATGTCGTCCGTTCCGTGCGCTTCGCCCGTGACCTCGACCTGCCGGTCGCGATACGCGGCGGCGGCCACAGCGTGGCCGGAATGGCTCTCAACGACAACGGGCTCGTCATCGATCTGCGCCGGATGCACACGGTCACGGTCGACCCCGGATCGATGAGCGCCCGGATCGAGGGCGGCGCCACCATGAGCCATCTCGACCGCGCCACCGAACCCCACCGTCTGGCGACCACCGGCGGCCGGGCGTCCACCACGGGCGTCGGCGGCTTCGTCCTCGGCGGCGGCAGCGGCTGGCTGGACCGCGCCTTCGGACTCGCCGTCGACAACCTGCTCGCCGTCGACCTGGTGACCGCCGACGGACAGCAGGTCCGCGCGAGCGCCGAGGAGAACCCGGACCTCTTCTGGGCCCTGCACGGCGGCGGCGGCAACTTCGGCGTGGCCACCTCGCTCACCCTCCGGCTGCACGACCTGCCCGCCTTCGCCATCGCCCTGCTGCTCTACCGCCCGGAACACGGCCCCGAGGTGACGCGTGTGTACCGCGAGGTCATCGAGACCGGCCCCCGGGAGGCGAGCGGCGGTGTCCTCTACATGACCGGCCCGCCCGAGGAGTTCGTGCCCGGACATCTGGTGGGCGAGCTCACCTGCGCCGTCCTGCTGACGTACGCGGGCACCGAGGAGGACATGCGCAAGACGGCCCAGCCGCTGCTGGCGCTGCCGCACGAGGCCGAGATCGTCGGCGCGATGCCGTACGCGGACGTGCAGTGCATGATCGACGACCCGCCGGGCATGCGGAACTACTGGTCGGCGGAGTATCTGACCGGTCTGCCGGACGAGTTGGTGGAGGTGTTCGCCACGCGCGCGTGGACGATGCCCGTGCCCACCGGCACCCAGCACATCCTGTTCCCGCTGGGCGGCGCGATCGCCGAGGGCCCCGCCGACTACCCCGTGCCCTACCGCGGCTCCCCCTGGGCCGTGCATCCGTTCGGCATCTGGGACGACCCGGCGGACGACGAGCGCTGCGTCCGGTGGGTACGGGACGTCCGCGCCGACGTACGGCCGTGGAGCACCGGCGCGGTGTACCTCAACTTCACCGGCGACGAGGGCGCCGACCGGGTCGTGGCCGGGCACGGGGTCGACGACCACCGGCGGCTGACCGCGGTGAAGACCCAGTACGACCCCGACAACGTCTTCCGCTTCAACCACAACATCCCGCCGGCCTGACGACCGGGTACCGTCCGCTCCATGGACACCCGTGACAGCCACGCACCAGGTGACGGCCGCGAGGCGCGGGGCGGTATCACCGTGCGGCGGGCGCTGGAGCTGCCCGGACTGCGGGGCGGGCTGCCGGAGATCCTGGCGGGCGCCGACCGGCTGCAGCGGACCGTGCGCTGGGTGCACACGGGCGAGGTCCCGAACATCGCCTCGCTCCTCAAGGGCGGCGAGCTGCTGCTGACCACCGGGTACGGGCTCGGCACCCGCCCCGCCGACCAGCGCGCGTTCGTACGGACCCTCGCCGAGCGCGGTATCGCGGCCCTGGTCGTCGAACTGGGCCCGCGTTTCGCCCGGCTCCCGGCCGCCCTGGTCGAGACGGCGCGCTCGGCCGGTCTCCCGCTGGTCCAGCTCCACCGCGAGGTGGCCTTCGTGACGGTCACCGAGGAGATCCACACCGAGATCGTCAACGGGCACTACGCGCTCCTCCAGCAGGCCGAGGAGGTCCACCGCCGCTGCACCAAGGCCCTGCTCGGCGGGGGCGGTGTCCCCCAGGTCCTCGCGCTCCTGGCCGACTTCAGCGGCAACCCGGTCTTCCTGGAGACCCCCGACGGACAGCTCCTGTACGCCGCCGGGACCGGCCCCGCGGACACCGACCCGCTCCAGGTGTGGGAGGGGCTGCGCGACCGGCACCAGGACGCGCCGCCGGCCGGGGCTGCCCTCGTCGACGTGCCCGGCGGCGGCCCCGGCACCGGCTCGGTACGGGCCCGGCTGGTCCTCCTGCCCGTCGTCGCCCCCCTGGCGCCCGTGCACCGGATGGCCGCGGAGCGCGCGGCCGGCATCCTCGCCGTCGTGCTGATGCAGGCCCGGCAGGAGGAGGAGCTGGCGGCGCGCGGGCGGGGCGACTTCCTGACCGACCTCGCCGAGGGCCGCGTCCGGGCCGAGGACGCCCCCGCCCAGGCCCGCGTCCTCGGCTTCAAGCCGGGCGGCGGCCCCCTGCTGCCCGTCGTGATGCGGCTCGCCGACGGGCTGGCTCCGGGCGGCGGCTGGGCCGTCCTGGCCCGCGCGGTGGCCGAGGAGCTGGCCTCCGTGGGCGTGCCCGCCCTGCTCGGCGTACGCCCCGTGGAGGGCCGTGTGCCGCTGCTGCTGGGGCTGCGCGCGGAGTCGGAGCGCCCGGCGGTGGCCGACAAGGTCGCGGCGGCGCTCAGGGCCGGTGTGGAGCGGGCCGGGATGCGGCGGCCGGGCGGCGGGCCGCCCGTGGTGGTCGTCGGGGTGCCCGGCGGCTGGGCCGCCGCCTCGGCGGGCCTGCGGCACGCGGCGGAGACGGCGACGGCCGCGCAGGGCCTGGCCGACCGCCCCTGGTACGACGCCCGGCGCCTGGACATCGACCTGCTGCTGTGGCGGCTGCGCGACCACCCCGACCTGGCCGCCTTCGTGGACCGGGCGATCGGTCCCCTGCGCGACCACGACGACCGCGCCAGGCCCCCGCTGCTGCCCACGCTGGAGACCTATCTCGCGCACGCCGGCCGCAAGGCGGAGACCGCCCGCGAGCTGCACCTCAACCGCCAGACCCTCTACAACCGGCTGGCCCGTATCGGCGAACTGCTCGGCACCGACCTGGACGACCCGCAGACCGTGCTGGCCCTGAGTCTGGCGCTACGGGCCCGCAGACACGCCGGCTGAGCCGGGCGCCGGGCGCCGGGCGGACCGCAGCCCGGGCCGTCAGCCGAGCGGCCTCGGCCGTGTCAACTCGTCGTAGACGCTGAGCACCTGGGCGACGGTCTCGTCCTCGGTCGGCCAGGTCGCGGCCTGCCGGGTGCCCCGGTCCCGCAGCGCCTCGCGACGGGCGGGGTCGTCGAGCAGGCGTACGACGGCCGTGGCGAGCGCCCTCGCGTCGCCGTACGGGACGAGTTCGGCGGCGTCGCCGACGAGGTCGGGCAGTGAGCCGACGGTGGCGGCGACGAGCGGCACGCGCGCGTGGAGCGCCTCCTGCGCGAGGACGGAGCGGGCCTCGGGGCCGCCGGGCAGCAGGACGAGGTCGGCGGCGGCGATCAGTTCGGAGACGTCGTCGCGCCGCCCGACCAGCCGGACGGGCAGTTCCTCGTCCTCGATGCGCCGCTGCAGGACGCTCCGCAGCGGCCCCTCGCCCGCGACGACCAGCAGCGGCGGCGGGTCGAGGCGGCGCCACGACCGGGCGGCGTCGAGCAGTGTCTCGTGTCCCCGGTACTGGTCGAGCGTGCCGACGGCCATCAGCAACGGGCGGTCGGTGGCGCCCAGTTCGGCGCGGACCTTGGAGGCGGGCCGCTCCGCGTCGTCGCCGGAGTCGGCCCTGCGCGGCGCGGGCAGGCCGACGGCGGCGAGCCGGGCGTCGCGCGCGCCCCGGCTGCGGGCCCGGTCGACCAGGTCGGAGGAGGTGCCGAGGACCACGGCGGCGGCCTTGGCGACCCGCCGCTCCAGCAGCCGCAGCAGATGCGCCCGCGCCCCTTCCGCGTAGGAGCGTGTGTGCAGGGTGACGACGAGCGGGGTGGTGCGCCGGCCGAGTGCGAGGGTGGCGCGGAAGCCGGCGTGCAGGCCGTGCGCGTGGACCAGGTCGGCGTCGGCGCAGGCGCTGCGCAGACTGGCCACCGAGGCGGGGTCGCTGCTGCGGGGCACGTGGACGTGGTGGGCGCCGACGCCGGTGAAGTCGTACAGCCCGTCGGTGTCGGAGGGGGCGCACACCGTGACCCGCACGCCCCGGGCGACCAGACCCGAGGCCAGCGATCGCACATGCGCGCTACTCACCGCGCTGCCGCCGCCGAGCACTTGCACGGTTCGCAGCGGCGACTGGCCGGGCGGTGAGTGGCTGCTCACGTGGCTCACGTGGCCGGGACTCCTGGATCGCGATCGGACATACCTGACCAAGGATGCCAGGCCGCAAGGGTGTTCCGGGACAGCCGGGCGGGGCGGCGGCCGGAGGGGCGGGCAACCCCGGACCCAGGGTCACCCACACGAGTGAACTCCCGCACGAGGTTGCCCCTCGGCATGACTCCCGCACCGCTCGTTCCCGCCGCGTTCACCGCCCCGTTCGCTCAGGGCCGACGCACGGGACGGTCCCGCGCGCCCCGTCCCGCGCGGCCCGCGCGCCCCGCCCCGGGCGTCCGCGCGGGCAGCCCTACGCGTCCGCGCGGGCTGCCGCCAGCAGTTCCTCCGCGTGTGCCCGTGCCGTCTCCGAGTCCTCCTGCCCGGCGAGCATCCGCGACAGCTCGCGCACCCGGTCCTCGCCCTCCAGGACCTTCACCCCGGAGCGGGTCACGGAACCGTCGTTGGTCTTCTCCACCAGCAACTGCCGGTCGGCGAAGGCCGCCACCTGCGGCAGATGGGTGACCACCACGACCTGCGCCGAGCGGGCGAGCTTGGCGAGACGCCGGCCGATCTCGACCGCGGCCTTGCCGCCGACACCGGCGTCCACCTCGTCGAAGAGGTACGTCGGCACGGGGTCCGTCCCCGCGAAGACGACCTCGACGGCCAGCATCACCCGCGACAGCTCACCGCCGGACGCGCCCTTGGCGATGGGCCGGGGCGGCGCCCCCGGGTGCGGGGCGAGCAGCAGTTCGACCTCGTCGGCACCGGACGGCCCGTACGCGACCGTACGCCCGCCCACCTCGACCCCCTCGGGATCGTCGCTCTGCCGGATCTCGAACGACACGCGCGCGTGCGGCATGGCGAGCGAGGCCAGTTCGGCGGTGACGGCGGAGGCGAACCGCTCGGCGGCCTCCACGCGGGCGTCCGTCAGGGCCTGGGCGAGTCCGCCCAGTTCGGCCCGGAGCGCGTCCCGCTCGGCGGTCAGCTCGTCGATCCGCTCGTCGTCGCCGTCGAGTTCGGTGAGCCGCTGGGCGCCCTGCTCGGCCCACGCCAGCACCGAGGTGATGTCCTGGCCGTACTTCCGGGTCAGCGCGGTCAGCGCGGCCCGCCGCTCCTCGACGGCCGTCAGCCGCAGCGGGTCGGCGTCCAGGTCGTCGGCGTACCCCGCCAGCTCGCCCGCCACATCGCCCAGCAGGATGCCGATCTCCCCGATCCGCTCCGCGAGCGCCGCGAGCGCCGGGTCGTGCGACCGCACGGCCTCCAGCGCGCGGTGCGCGCCGGCGACGAGCGTGGCGGCATCCACGCCCTCCGGGTCCTCGGGGTTGCCCGCGAGCGCGGCGTGCGCGGCCGTCGCGGCGGACGCCAGCGCCTCCGCGTGCCCGAGCCGCTCGGCCTCCTCGGCCAGCTCCACGTCCTCACCGGCCCGTGGTTCGACGCCCGCGATCTCGTCGAGCCCATAGCGCAGCATGTCGGCTTCCTGGGCCCGCTCGCGCGCGCGGGTGACGATCTCGTCGAGCTCACCGGCCACGGCCCGCAGCCGCCGGTAGGCCTCGCCGTACTTGGTGAGCGGCACGGCGACCGCGTCGCCCGCGTACCGGTCGAGCGCCGCCCGCTGCCGGGACAGCTTCAGCAGCCCCTGCTGGTCGGTCTGCCCGTGCACCGCGACCAACTCGTCGGCCAGCTCGGCGAGCACACCCACGGGGACGGACCGCCCGCCCAGGTGGGCCCGCGACCGTCCCTCGGCGGAGACGGTACGACTGATCAGCAGCGCCCCGTCGTCGAGTTCGGCCCCGGCCTCCTCGGCCCGGACGATCGCCGACGCGCCCTCGGGCACGGCGATCCGGCCCTCCACGACGGCGTTCTTCGCACCGATCCGCACGAGCGCCGGGTCCGCCCGCCCACCGAGCAGCAGGCCGAGACTGGTGACGACCATGGTCTTGCCCGCACCCGTCTCACCCGTCACGGCGGTGAAGCCGGGCGACAACTCGACCACAGCGTCGTCGATGACTCCGAGCGACCGTATCCGCATCTCCTCCAACACGGACACGACCATACGAGGTCCGGGGACGGAAGTGCGACGCCCCCCGTCCCCAATGTCACCCCGGAGAGCTACGGCGCGCCCCGCCCTCCCCCACAAGCCGCTAGTGCCGAGCCCCCCGCCACCCGGAAACCGGCAGCGCGAACTTGGCCACCAGCCGGTCCGTGAACGAAGCGTGGTGCAACCGGGCCAGCCGCACCGGCACAGCCCCCCGCCGCACCTCGACCCGCGCCCCCGGCGGCAACTCCACGGTCCGCCGCCCGTCGCACCACAGCACACCCGGCGGAATGTGCGGCAGAACCTCCACCGCCAGCACCGAATCCGGCGACGTCACCAACGGCTTCGCGAACAGCGCGTGCGCGCTGATCGGCACCATCAGCAGCGCCTCGACCTCCGGCCACACCACGGGCCCGCCCGCCGAGAACGCGTACGCCGTGGACCCGGTCGGGGTCGACAGCACGATGCCGTCGCATCCGAACCCGGTCACCGGCCGCCCGTCGATCTCCAGGACCACTTCGAGCAGCTTCTCGGCGCCGGCCTTCTGCACGGCCGCCTCGTTCAGCGCCCAGTCCGTGTGGACGATGTCCCCGTTCTGATGAACGACGACATCGACGGTCATGCGTTCCTCGACCTCGTACGCCCGGGTCACCACCCGGTCGACAACCTTGTCGAGATCGTCCCGCTCGGCCTCCGCGAGGAAGCCGACGCTGCCGAGGTTGACGCCGAGCATCGGCACCCCGGACGCGCGGGCGAACTCGGCGCCGCGCAGCAGCGTGCCGTCACCGCCGAGGACGATGAGCAGCTCGCACCCGTCGAGGCATTGCGGGGTGGCCTCCTTGACGAGTTCCACCTCCTCCGGCACCGGGATGTCCTCGGCCTCGTGCTCCAGGACGCGCACGGTGATGCCGTGGTGCAGCAGCCCCTTGACGACGAGTTCGGCGCTGCGGATCGCGGCCGGCCGCCCGGTGTGGGTGAGCAGGAAAACAGTTCGAGATCGGTCCTGAGTCAACGCGGCCCCTCCGCCACTGCTCGATCGACGTCGGCCGGGTCCAGCGCGGGAGCCCCGGCACGCAGCCACAGAAAGTACTCGACATTGCCCGAGGGTCCGGGCAGCGGACTGGCCGTCACACCCTTCACCCCGAGCCCCAGTTCCCCGGCCCGTCCGGCCACCCCGCGCACCGCCTCGGCACGCAGCTGCGGACTCCGTACGACTCCCCCACTGCCCAGCCGCTCCTTACCCACCTCGAACTGCGGCTTGACCATCATCACCAGATCGGCGTCAGGCTTCACGCACCGCACCAGGGCGGGCAGTACCAGGCCGAGCGGGATGAAGGACAGATCCCCCACGACTAGATCCACAGGCTCCCCATCGATCGCTTCGAGCGTCAACTCGCGTACGTTCGTACGGTCCTTGACGGTGACGCGTTCATCGCTCTGCAGAGTCCACGCGAGTTGTCCGTATCCGACGTCCACCGCGACGACGTGCGCGGCTCCGGCCCGCAGCAGTACGTCGGTGAAGCCCCCGGTGGAGGCACCGGCGTCCAGCGCCCGCCGCCCCTCGACGGCGAGCCCCCGCGGGACGAAGACCTCCAGGGCGCCCGCGAGCTTGTGGCCGCCCCGCGACACGTACTCCGGGTCGCCGTCGTCGCTCACGACCACGATCGCGGCGGCGGTCTCCACCTGGGTGGCGGACTTGGTCGCGACGGTCTTGCCGACGGTGACCCGCCCGGCGGCGATCAGCTGGCTCGCGTGCTCACGCGACCGCGCGAGCTTCCGCCGGACCAGTTCGGCGTCCAGACGGCGGCGTGCGACTCCTGCCACGGTGCGTTCAGCTCCTGCTCTCGTGTCCACGGCTGCACGGCCGCGTCTACGGCCGTGGGGGCACCGGAGGTCCCGGGCGCGCGTCGAGCGCGGTGAGCGCGTCGCGCAGCCCCCGGTGTACATCCTCGTACACCTCCACATGGCCGTCGGTCGCGAGGTGGTCGGCATCGGCCAGCCGGTCGAGGGTGGAGTCGACCTCAAGGTGGCCGGTGGGGGTGCGGGCCACGTTCAGCGGGGCCGGTGCGGCCGGGTCGTCCTCGGGCCCGGCCCCGGGATGGACCTGGGCCGCCGTCTCCGGAACCACGGCCTCCGCCCCGGCCCCGACCTCGGGCAAAGTCTCGCTCATGCCCAGACGCTACCGCGAAGCTCTGGGGTACCGTCGACCGCGATGGCAACGATTGAGGAGTGCCGCGCCGCACTCGAAAAGCTCTCGGACACCATGGCAGGCGCCGAAGGACACGTGCGCGAGGCGACCGCCCTCGACCGCTCGGTGAGCTGCCATGTCAAGGATCTCGACGTCACCTTCATGGGCCGGATGCGCGAGGGGCGGATCGAGGTGCACGACACACTGCAGGGGCCGCCGCCCGAGAAGGCCCAGATCAGGCTGGCCATGACGGGCGACGACCTGGTGGCCCTCGTCGCCGGCGAACTGAACTTCGCCAAGGCCTGGGGCTCGGGCCGGGTGAAGCTGGAGGCGGGCTTCCGCGACCTGCTCCAGCTCAGGAAGCTTCTGTAGCCCCCACCTTCGCCCCCGCTTTCGCCCCCGCGTCCGTCACGGCGACCCGTGCCCTGCGGGCCGCCGGCACCACCAGCGGCGTGCCCGTCTCCGGATCGTCGATCACCTGGCAGCGCAGCCCGAAGACCTCCTCGACCAGCTCGGCCGTGACGATCTCGGAGGGGGCGCCCTCGGCGACCACCGTGCCGCCGCGCAGGGCGATGAGGTGGGTGGCGTACCGGGCCGCGTGGTTGAGGTCGTGCAGCACGGCCACCAGCGTGCGGCCCTGCTCCTCGTGGAGTTCGGCGCACAGGTCGAGCACGTCGATCTGGTGCTGGATGTCGAGGAAGGTGGTCGGCTCGTCGAGCAGCAGCAGCGGGGTCTGCTGGGCGAGTGCCATGGCGATCCAGACGCGCTGGCGCTGGCCGCCGGACAGCTCGTCGACGTAACGGTCGGCCAGTTCGGCGACCCCGGTCGACTCCATCGACTCCCGGACGATCCGCTCGTCCTCGGTGGACCACTGCCGCAGCAGCCCCTGGTGCGGGTACCGGCCGCGCCCCACGAGGTCGCCGACGGTGATCCCGTCCGGCGCGATCGACGACTGCGGCAGCAGCCCGAGCGTCCGGGCGACCTTCTTGGCGGGCATCGACTGGATGACGTTCCCGTCGAGCAGCACCCGCCCCCGGGACGGCTTCAGCATCCGGGACAGGGCACGCAGCAGCGTGGACTTGCCGCAGGCGTTGGGGCCGACGATCACGGTGAACGAGTTGTCGGGTATCTCCACCGACAGCTGCTCGGCGATGACCCGCTGGTCATAGGCGAGGGTGACGTTCTCGGCGGACAGGCGGTTCACAGTGCTCCTCCTGGTGTGCGCGTGCGCCGACGCGCTGTCGTTCTCGTTCATATCCGCCCGGCCTTCCGCTCGGTGACCAGCAGCCACAGCAGATAGACACCGCCGAGCACGCCGGTGACGACACCCACGGGCAGCTGGTCGGCGCCGAAGGCCCGCTGCGAGGCCCAGTCGGCGACGATCAGCAGGGTCGCGCCCATGCACATCGAGGCGACCAGGTTCGGGCCGGGCGAGCGGGTCAGCCGCTTGGCGAGCTGGGGCGCGGTGAGGGCGACGAAACCGACCGGCCCGGCGGCGGCGGTGGCCCCGGCGGTGAGCAGCACGGCCGACACCATCAGCAGCAGCCGTACGCGTTCGACCCTCACCCCGAGGGCGTACGACACGTCGTCGCCCATCTCCGTCATCCGCAGCGCGCGGGCGTTGCCGAGCACCAGCGGCACGAGGATCGCGCACATGATCAGGAGCGGCCAGACCTGTTCCCAGTCGCGGCCGTTGAGGGAGCCGGTCATCCACACGACCGCGCGGGCCGCGTCGACGAGGTCGGCCTTGGTGATCAGATAGCCGTTGACCGCCGTGGCGATCGCGGAGACACCGATGCCCACGAGCACGAGCCGGTAGCCGTGCACCCCCCGCTTCCACGCCAGTACGTAGATCGCGAGACCGGTGACCAGGCCGCCGACGAGCGCGCCGAGGGCCACATGGGCGGCGTCGCCGGAGAACAGCACGATGACGACCAGCGCGCCGGCGGTGGCGCCCTGCGAGAGGCCGAGGACATCCGGACTGCCCAGCGGATTGCGGGAGATGGACTGGAACAGCGCGCCGCCGAGCCCGAGCGAGGCCCCGACGAGCAGCCCGACCAGGACGCGCGGCAGCCGCAGTTCGTTGACGATGAGCTCCTGGCCGGCGTCGCCCTCGCCGAGCAGCGTCCTCAGGACGTCGCCGGCCGGGATCGGGAAGTCGCCGGTCCCGATCAGCACGACACTCGCGACGAGCGCCGCCGTCAGCAGCAGGGTGACGACGGTGAACGCCCGCACGTCCAGGCGCACCGACAGACCGCCCGGCGTGCGGACCACCCGATCGCGCACGGCGGACCGGCGCACGGTCTCGGCCTTCCCCGCCCCGCCCGCTGTCTCGCTGTCCGTCTCGCTCATGACCTGCGTCTTCACAGCTGGGCCGTCCTCCGCCGTCGTACGAGAAAGATGAAGACCGGCCCGCCGAGGATCGCGGTGACGATGCCGACCTGAAGCTCCGCGGGCCGGACCACCATGCGGCCGACGACATCGGCGCCGAGCAGCAGCACGGGCGACAGGACGGTCGCGTAGGGCAGGATCCAGCGCAGGTCGGGCCCGGTGAAGGAGCGCACGACGTGCGGGACCATCAGCCCGACGAAGACGATGGGCCCGCACGCGGCGGTCGCGGCACCGCACAGCACGGTGGCGGCGGCCATGGAGAGCGCCCGGGTGCGGTTGAGGTCGGCGCCGAGGGCGCGGGCGGTGTCGTCGCCCATGGCCATCGCGTTCAGCGGCCGGGCCAGCAGCAGCGCGACGACGGTGCCGACGGCCAGGAACGGCAGCACCTGGGTGATGGTCCCGTCGGTCGCCGAGGCCAGTGAACCGACCGTCCAGAAGCGCATCCTGGAGAGCGCCGCGTCATCCATGATCATCACGGCCTGGAGATAGCCGTACAGGGCGGCGCTGATGGCCGTGCCCGCGAGCGCGAGCCGCACCGGCGTCGCGCCCCGGCTGCCGCCGAGGAACCAGACCAGCGCCCCGACCGCTGCGGCCCCCGCGAACGCGAACCACACATACCCGCTGAGCGAGGTGACGCCGAAGTAGGTGATGGCGGTGACCACGGCCGCGGACGCGCCCGCGTTGATGCCGAGCAGCCCCGGATCGGCCAGCGGGTTCCGGGTGAGCGCCTGGAGCACGGCACCGGCCAGCCCGAGCGCGGCCCCCGCGAGCAGCCCGAGGAGGGTCCGCGAGATCCGCTCCCCGACCACGGCGTCGCCGTACGTCCCCGTCTCCTCGAACAGGCCGTGCCAGACCTGTTCCGGCGACAGCTCTTTCGCGCCGATCGCGATACTGGCCAGGGCGACCAGGGCGAGGATCAGGAGGGAGGCGAAGAGCCCGAGGGCTCGTACCGCTCGGCGGTTCGGAGGCGCGGGGGAGGTCTCCGCGCTCGGTTCAGGAGGACTGTCGACCAACACCCGGTTAGGTTAGCCTATCCTCCCTTTTTCGCTCGATCGCGTCCGCGAACACCACAGGGCCCCCGCACGCCCCCGGCCGGCCTCTCACAACCCCAGCCGGGCCAGCGCCTTCCCCGCGTCCAGTTCGCACACGCCCGCACCGGCCGCCGTCCAGGCCGCCGCGCACAGCGCCCGCAGCCCGTCCAGGGCGCCGCCCTCACCGTCCAGTTCGAGCCTCCCCATCGCGCCGGCCGTCGCCGTCCAGCCGCCGCAGCGGAAACCGGCGCCCGCCTCGACGACCTCCGGCTGCCCGGTGAGCATGCCCCGCAGATCGGCGTCCACATATGTCGGCCGGTGCTGCGGGGGCGCGGCCAGCAGCTGCGCGCCGTCGGTCACACCGGTCAGTACGAGCAGCGAGTCGACCTCGCCGTTGAACGCGCCCTCGATGTCGGTGTCCAGCCGGTCCCCGACCACCAACGGCCGCTCGGCACCGGTCCGCAGGATCGTCTCCCGGTGCATCGGCGGCAGCGGCTTGCCCGCCACCTGCGGCTCCGCCCCGGTCGCGATCCGGACCACCTGCACCGCCGCCCCGTTGCCGGGCGCGATGCCCCGCGCGCTCGGAATCGTCAGGTCGGTGTTGGACGCGTACCACGGCACCCCGCGCGCGACGGCGTAGCTGGCCTCCGCGAACCGCCCCCAGGGCAGGTCCGGTCCGCCGTACCCCTGCACCACCGCCGCCGGGTCGTCGTCGGCCGACTCGACCGGTTCGAGCCCCCGCTCGCGCAGCGCCACCCGCAGCCCCTCACCGCCGATGACCAGCACCCTCGCACCGGCGGGCAGCTGCTCGCTGATCAGCCGGGCCACGGCCTGCGCCGAGGTGATGACGTCACCGGCCCCGGTCGGAATCCCGAGTGCCGTGAGATGCGCGGCCACCGTGTCGGGCGTGCGCAGCGCGTTGTTCGTGACGTACGCCAGGTGCATTCCACCGGCGCGCGCCGTCCCCAGGGACTCCACGGCGTACGCGATGGCGCTCCCGCCCGCGTACACCACCCCGTCCAGATCGAGCAGCGCCGTGTCGTACGCCTCGCTCAGGGCCTGCCCACTGCCGTCGGGCCGTGTCCTGACTGGCTGGCTCATTGCACTCCTCTCCTCGCTCGGCCCACCGGCAGGCCGGCCGCTCACACGTCACGCACGCGGTCGGTCGCCCGGCCGGTCGGTCGCCGCTGGGTCAACAATCGGTTAGGTCGCTTTCTCCGATCATCCCTCACACAGCCGACACCCCTACGATGCATCAATGAACTACGCAGGTCCCGCGGAGGAGATCCCGGCGCGCAGCGGCCTCGAACTGACCCCGTTCCGGGGGCTTCGCTACGACCCCGACCGGGTCGGCAGCCTGGCCGCCGTGACATCACCGCCGTACGACGTGGTCGTACGGCCGGACGGTCTGCTCCACCTCGAATCCGCTGATCCGTACAACATCGTCCGTCTCATCCTCCCCCAGGCCGGAACACCCGCCGCCCGCGACGAACAGGCGGCCGACACCCTGCGCCGCTGGCTCACCGAGGGCGTCCTCGCCCCCGACGCGGAGCCCGGCCTCTACGTCTACGAGCAGGCCGACGACAGCATCCTCCAACGCGGTCTCATAGGCGCGCTGCGCCTCTCGGAACCCTCCGCCGGTGTGGTCCTCCCCCACGAGGACGTCATCCCCCATGTCATCGCCGACCGCGCGGCCCTGATGCGCGCCACCTCCACCAACATGGAGCCCCTGCTCCTCACCTACCGGGGCAACGGCAGCACAGCCGGTGCGACCGCCGTGGTCGAGCGCACCACACGGCGTGCCCCGCTCCTCCGCACGACCACGGAGGACGGCTTCCGCCACCGGCTCTGGGCGGTCACCGACCCGGCCGATCTCGCCGAGATCCAGTCGGACCTGGCCCACCACCAGGCCCTGATAGCCGACGGCCACCACCGCTGGGCCACCTACCTACGGCTCCGCACGGAACACCCGTCGCCCAGCCCCTGGGACTACGGCCTGGTCCTCCTGGTGGACACCGCCCGCTACCCCTTGCGCGTCCGCGCGATCCACCGCCTCCTGCACCGGCTCCCGGTCCAGGAAGCCCTGACCGCCCTGAACGGCCGGTTCCGCGTCCGCACCCTCGCCGTCCCGCTCCCCGAGGCCCTCTCCGCCCTGGCGGACGCGGCAGCCGACGGCAACGCCTTCCTCCTCGCGGGCGACGGCTCGTTCCACCTCGTCGACCGCCCGGACCCGGCCCTCCTCGCCCGTACGATCCCCGCCGGCCGCCCGGCCGCCTGGCGCACCCTGGACGCCACGGTCCTGCACGCCGTCCTCCTCGACCACGTCTGGCACATCCCCGAGGACTCCCCGGCCCACATCGCCTACATCCACGACACCGCCGCGACCGTGGAGAAGGCCGAACGCGACGGCGGCACGGCCGTCCTCATGCACCCCGTCCGCGAGGAAGTCGTACGCGACCTCGCCCGCCAGGGCGTCACCATGCCCCGCAAGTCCACGTCGTTCGGCCCGAAGCCGGCCTCGGGGCTGGTCCTGCGCGCACTGGAGCTGTGAGGGAGCACACCACCTCCGGCACCCGGACATACGAAAGGGCGGGACCCCGCGTACGGGGGTCCCGCCCTTTCGTCACTGTGCCGACCGGACGTCAGTCCTTGTCGTCGCGGACCTCGTGGTCATCGGCGTCGAGGTCGGCGTCGGCCACATCGTCCTCGTCGGTGTCGTCGACCGCGTCGAGGTCGAGGTCCGTGCTGTCCTCGGCATCCTCGTCGTCGCCGTCCTCGCCGTCGTCGATGTCCTCCGCGTCCTCCGCGTCCCTGACGTCGGTACGCCCGCTCTCGTCGTCCTCGTCATCGCCGAGGGCGTCGACGAACTCGACCCCGTCCATCTCCGCGAGCCGGTCCGAGGCGTCCGTGCTGCCGTCCTTGTCGGCCTCGACCGCCTTGGCGAACCATTCCCGGGCCTCGCCCTCACGCCCGGCCGCGAGCAGCGCGTCGGCGTACGCGTACCGCAGGCGCGCGGTCCACGGCTGTACGGAGTTGGAGGCCAGCTCCGGGCTCTGCAGGGTGACGATGGCCGCGTCGAGCTGGTCCATGTCGCGCCGGGCACCGGCCGCCACAAGCCGCATCTCGACCTGACCGGCCTTGTCCAGCTTGTGCACCTCGGGGGCCCCGGCCATGTCCAGCGCCTTCTCGGGCCGCCCGAGACCGCGCTCGCAGTCGGCCATGACGGGCCACAGGTCGACGTTGCCGGTCATCCTCCGGGCGGCCCGGAACTCCGCGAGCGCCTCGCTGTACTTCTGGTTGGCGTACGCGGCGAAGCCGGCGGCCTCCCGCACGGCGGCGACGCGCGACGCCAGCCGCAGAGCCACCCGCGAGTACCCGTAGGCACGCTCGGGCTCCTCGTCGATGAGCCGGGCGACCATCACCAGGTTCTTGGCGACCTCCTCGGCCAGCCCCTTGGGCAGGCTCAGCAGCTCCTGGCGTACGTCCTTGTCGATCTCGTCGCCCGTGACGTCCTCGGGGATCGGCAGCCGCTTGATCGGCTCCCGGTCCCGGTCACGCTCGTCGCGGAACCCGCCCCCGCGCCGGTCGTCGCCGCCCCGGCGGTCGTCCCGGCCACGGAAACCACCACCGGGTCGGCCACCGCGGTCGTCCCGCCGGGGGCCACGGCCCCGGTCGTCGCGGCCACGGTCGTCACGCCCACGGAACCCGCCGGTGCGCTCGCCACCACGGTCGTCACGACGGAAGCCACCGCCGCCGCGCTGCTCGCCACGGTCACCACGGTTGTCGTCGCGGCGGAAGCCGCCACGGTCGTCGTCACGACGGTAGGAAGGACGGTCGCCGTCACGGCGAACGGGGCGGTCGTCACGCCGGTCGTCCCGACGGTCGTCCCTGCGGTCGTCGCGACGGAAGGCCGGACGGTCCCCGTCGCGGCGGTCGTCGCGGCGGAAGCCGCCACGGTCGTCATCTCGGCGGTCATCACGACGGTCGTCGCGCCGGAAGGGCGGACGCCCACCGCGGTCGTCCCCGCGCCGGTCGTCGCGTCCGCGATCGTCACGTCCACGAAACCCGCCGGTGCGCTCGCCACCACGGTCGTCGCGGCGGAAGCCACCGCGGTCGTCGTCACGGCGGTAGGAGGGACGGTCGCCCTCACGACGCTCGGGACGGTCGTCACGGCGGAAGCCACGGTCCCCGTCGCGACGGTCGTCACGGCGGTCGTCCCGACGGAAGCCGCCACGGTCCCCGCTGTCGCGGCGGTCGTCGCGCCGGTCATCGCGACGATCGTCACGGCGGAAGGGCGGACGGTCCCCGTCCCTGCGCTCGTCACGCCGGAACGCGGGACGGTCGCCACGGTTGTCATCCCGGCGGAAGCCACCACGGTCGTCGTCACGGCGGTCGTCGCGGCGGAAGGCGGGACGGTCCCCGTCCCTCCGGAAGCCGCGGTCACGATCCCGGTCGTCGCGGCGCGGAGCCCCGGGACGGTCGTCACGACGGAACGCGGGGCGAGGACCACGGTCCCCCTCGCGGCGGTCGTCCCGGCCACGGAACCCACCGCCACCACCACTGCCGCGCTGCTCACCACGGTTGTCGTCCCGCCGACCGTAGCCAACACGGTCATCGCGACGGTCGTCCCGGCGGAAGCCTCCGCGGTCGTCACTACGGCGGTCGTCGCCACGACGGTTGTCACCGCCGCGGTCGTCGCGCCGGCCCTGACCACCACGGTCGTTGTCACGTCGGTCGTTGTCCCGGCGCGGTCCACCGCGATAGCCGCCACGGTCACCACTGTCCCGTCGCCGCTGGTCGCGCTCCGGTCGATCGTCGGGAGAGTTGGTGGACATGGTGACTCCTGTCTTCGGTACTGCAAGCATTCTAGAAACAAAAGGACCCCTGGTCCCAGCTGAACGCTGGGACCAGGGGTCCTTTCCAAAGATTGTTCGGCGGCGTCCTACTCTCCCACAGGGTCCCCCCTGCAGTACCATCGGCGCTGTAAGGCTTAGCTTCCGGGTTCGGAATGTAACCGGGCGTTTCCCTCACGCTATGACCACCGAAACCCTAATGGTTTCGAGCGAACAAGCACACTCTTCAGTTAGCAGTTCTGCTCAAAAGCCGACAACGGTCGTTGTCTCAGAACTAACACAGTGGACGCGAGCAACTGAGGACAAGCCCTCGGCCTATTAGTACCAGTCACCTCCACCCGTTACCGGGCTTCCAGATCTGGCCTATCAACCCAGTCGTCTACTGGGAGCCTTACCCCATCAAGTGGGTGGGAATACTCATCTCGAAGCAGGCTTCCCGCTTAGATGCTTTCAGCGGTTATCCCTCCCGAACGTAGCCAACCAGCCATGCCCTTGGCAGAACAACTGGCACACCAGAGGTTCGTCCGTCCCGGTCCTCTCGTACTAGGGACAGCCCTTCTCAATATTCCTGCGCGCGCAGCGGATAGGGACCGAACTGTCTCACGACGTTCTAAACCCAGCTCGCGTACCGCTTTAATGGGCGAACAGCCCAACCCTTGGGACCGACTCCAGCCCCAGGATGCGACGAGCCGACATCGAGGTGCCAAACCATCCCGTCGATATGGACTCTTGGGGAAGATCAGCCTGTTATCCCCGGGGTACCTTTTATCCGTTGAGCGACGGCGCTTCCACAAGCCACCGCCGGATCACTAGTCCCGACTTTCGTCCCTGCTCGACCCGTCGGTCTCACAGTCAAGCTCCCTTGTGCACTTACACTCACCACCTGATTGCCAACCAGGCTGAGGGAACCTTTGGGCGCCTCCGTTACCCTTTGGGAGGCAACCGCCCCAGTTAAACTACCCATCAGACACTGTCCCCGATCCGGATCACGGACCCGGGTTAGACATCCAGCACGACCAGACTGGTATTTCAACGACGACTCCACCCGAACTGGCGTCCGAGCTTCACAGTCTCCCAGCTATCCTACACAAGCCGAACCGAACACCAATATCAAACTGTAGTAAAGGTCCCGGGGTCTTTCCGTCCTGCTGCGCGAAACGAGCATCTTTACTCGTAGTGCAATTTCACCGGGCCTATGGTTGAGACAGTCGAGAAGTCGTTACGCCATTCGTGCAGGTCGGAACTTACCCGACAAGGAATTTCGCTACCTTAGGATGGTTATAGTTACCACCGCCGTTTACTGGCGCTTAAGTTCTCAGCTTCGCCACACCGAAATGTGACTAACCGGTCCCCTTAACGTTCCAGCACCGGGCAGGCGTCAGTCCGTATACATCGCCTTACGGCTTCGCACGGACCTGTGTTTTTAGTAAACAGTCGCTTCTCGCTGGTCTCTGCGGCCACCCCCAGCTCACCGAGTAAATCGGATCACCGAGCGTGGCCCCCCTTCTCCCGAAGTTACGGGGGCATTTTGCCGAGTTCCTTAACCATAGTTCACCCGAACGCCTCGGTATTCTCTACCTGACCACCTGAGTCGGTTTAGGGTACGGGCCGCCATGAAACTCGCTAGAGGCTTTTCTCGACAGCATAGGATCATCCACTTCACCACAATCGGCTCGGCATCAGGTCTCAGCCACAAGTACGACGGATTTACCTGTCGCACGGCCTACACCCTTACCCCGGGACAACCACCGCCCGGGATGGACTACCTTCCTGCGTCACCCCATCACTCACCTACTGCAAGTCTGGTCCGTCGGCTCCACCACTCCCCTTTGCCCGAAGGCTCCGGGGCGGCTTCACGGACTTAGCATCGCCTGGTTCAGTGTTTGACGCTTCACAGCGGGTACCGGAATATCAACCGGTTATCCATCGACTACGCCTGTCGGCCTCGCCTTAGGTCCCGACTTACCCTGGGCAGATCAGCTTGACCCAGGAACCCTTGGTCAATCGGCGCAAACGTTTCTCACGTTTGTATCGCTACTCATGCCTGCATTCTCACTCGTGAACCGTCCACCACTGCCTTCCGGCGCGGCTTCACCCGGCACACGACGCTCCCCTACCCATCACGATCCCCGTTGGGGGTACATATCGCAATGACACGACTTCGGCGGTACGCTTGAGCCCCGCTACATTGTCGGCGCGGAATCACTAGACCAGTGAGCTATTACGCACTCTTTCAAGGGTGGCTGCTTCTAAGCCAACCTCCTGGTTGTCTCTGCGACTCCACATCCTTTCCCACTTAGCGTACGCTTAGGGGCCTTAGTCGATGCTCTGGGCTGTTTCCCTCTCGACCATGGAGCTTATCCCCCACAGTCTCACTGCCGCGCTCTCACTTACCGGCATTCGGAGTTTGGCTAAGGTCAGTAACCCGGTAGGGCCCATCGCCTATCCAGTGCTCTACCTCCGGCAAGAAACACACGACGCTGCACCTAAATGCATTTCGGGGAGAACCAGCTATCACGGAGTTTGATTGGCCTTTCACCCCTAACCACAGGTCATCCCCCAGGTTTTCAACCCTGGTGGGTTCGGTCCTCCACGAAGTCTTACCTCCGCTTCAACCTGCCCATGGCTAGATCACTCCGCTTCGGGTCTTGAGCGTGCTACTAAAATCGCCCTGTTCGGACTCGCTTTCGCTACGGCTACCCCACCCGGGTTAACCTCGCAACACACCGCAAACTCGCAGGCTCATTCTTCAAAAGGCACGCAGTCACGACGCACCGAGTAAACTCGATGCGCGACGCTCCCACGGCTTGTAGGCACACGGTTTCAGGTACTATTTCACTCCGCTCCCGCGGTACTTTTCACCATTCCCTCACGGTACTATCCGCTATCGGTCACCAGGGAATATTTAGGCTTAGCGGGTGGTCCCGCCAGATTCACACGGGATTTCTCGGGCCCCGTGCTACTTGGGTGTCTCTCAAACGAGCCGCTGACGTTTCGGCTACGGGGGTCTTACCCTCTACGCCGGACCTTTCGCATGTCCTTCGCCTACATCAACGGTTTCTGACTCGTCTCACAGCCGGCAGACTGTGAAAGAGAGATCCCACAACCCCGTATACGCAACCCCTGCCGGGTCTCACACGCATACGGTTTGGCCTCATCCGGTTTCGCTCGCCACTACTCCCGGAATCACGGTTGTTTTCTCTTCCTGCGGGTACTGAGATGTTTCACTTCCCCGCGTTCCCTCCACATACCCTATGTGTTCAGGTATGGGTGACAGCCCATGACGACTGCCGGGTTTCCCCATTCGGAAACCCCCGGATCAAAGCCTGGTTGACGACTCCCCGGGGACTATCGTGGCCTCCCACGTCCTTCATCGGTTCCTGGTGCCAAGGCATCCACCGTGCGCCCTTAAAAACTTGGCCACAGATGCTCGCGTCCACTGTGCAGTTCTCAAACAACGACCAACCACCCGTCACCCCACTGGAGATCCAGTGAGTACACCGGGGCCGGCACTGAAGGAAGTTCATTCCCTCAGACACCCAACAGCGTGCCCGGCCGCTCCCCGTCCGGAGATCATGTTTTCCACACTCTGACGAGCAGTACTCACAGCCTCCGGCCCGGTGAACCGGCCGAATAATCAACGTTCCACCCATGAGCTGACCACCGCAGAACGTTTG